>JBEELY010000231.1:0-4768 GCA_041167925.1 Pseudomonadota bacterium
GCCGAGACCACCAGACCGCGGGTCTGCCAATGCGGCGAGACGACCAGCACCGCTCGCACAGCATCGAGCGCGGGGCCGATTTCTGCCAGGCGCGCACCCAGTACGCCCGGCTCCAGCGCGAAGGTGGGCGCGCCGTGAGAGATGAAGACAGCGGGCGCGGTCATCTCAATTGTTGGCGTCATCACTGGCGCATCCTGCTCGAGTGAGGTCGTCTTGGGCTGTCACGGACTTTATCGGGGCTCGCTTCGCGCATCCAGGGTCCAGCGACCAGGCGCAGCGGCCGCCAGCACCAACAGGCCACCGATCACGCCGACGTTCTTGAAGAACATCAATTGCTGCATGAAGGCCTGATCCGCCGGCACCGCCCAGAAGGCATGAAAGATGACCGTGGCCACGAAGGTGAAGGCCGCGAGCACCAGGGCCGTGATCCGGATGCGGTAGCCCGCGATCAGGGCCACACCCCCCAGCACTTCGATCAGGATGGCCAGCACGGCCCCGGCGGTGGCCATGGGCAGGCCGGCTGACTGGATATAGCCCACCGTGCCCTCGAAGCCGGCGATCTTGTTCAGGCCTGCGGGCAGAAAGAGGGCCGCGATGGCCAGGCGACCGACCAGATCGGCGAGGGCAGGGAACGGACCCGCGCCGGATGCGGAGTTGAGCGGGACTGAAGTATGGGAGATGGACGACATGGATGACTCCTTGGGCAGCAGATATTGGGAAGCGCCGAAAGCGCGCATTGCGGAGAGCCGAAGTCTATTGATGATTGATCAAGGGATAAATTGATCTCTGGTCGATACACTGTTGCTTTCTTAGCAACAATCGTTCGAGTCCATGGACCGCTTTCAGGAAATGTCGATCTTTCGTGCCGTGGTCGATGCCGGCAGCTTCACGCAGGCGGCCGAGCGGCTGGGCCTGTCCAAGGCAGCAGTCTCTCGCAGCATCACCCAGCTGGAGAGCCGCCTGGGCATTCGACTGTTGAACCGCACCACGCGCCGGCTTTCAGTCACCGAAGAGGGGCAGACTTTCCATGCGCGCTGCGCCAGCCTGCTCGCCGAGCTCGACGAGGCCGAGGCCGAGATCACGGTGCGCAGCGGCCAGGCCCTTGGACTGCTGCGCGTGGCCGCGCCGCTCAGCTTTGGCGTGGCCCACCTGGCGCCGCTCTGGGGAGACTTTCTGGCGCGACATCCTCAGCTCAGGCTCGAGGTCAGCCTGAACGACCGCGTAGTTGATCTGGTCGAAGAAGGTTTTGATCTTGCGATTCGCATCGGGCGACTCACCGACTCGTCGCTGATCAGCCGAAAGCTCGCGAGCACACCGCTCGTGCTGTGTGCCTCACGGCGCTATCTGCGCCGTCATGGCACACCCCGCAGGCCCCAGGACCTCAGCGCGCATGACGTGCTGGCCTACAGCCTCTTTGCAAGCGGCAACCTCTGGACGCTCACCAAGGGCAGCAAGACCGAGCAGGTGCGTGTTGCGCCGCGCCTGACCGCCAACAACGGCGATACCTGCGTTCAGGCCGCCCTGCATCACGCCGGTATCGTGCTGCAGCCGCATTTCCTGGTCCAGGACGCCTTGCGTGAGGGCGCGCTGGTCTCTGTCCTAAAAGACTGGAGCGCAGGCGAGCTCGGCATTCACGCGGTCTATCCTGGCCGGGCCCATGTCAGCCCCAAGGTCCGATTGCTGATCGACGAGCTGGCCCGTCGTTTGCCTAGCCGGCTTCAGGGAAAAGGGACGTCCTGAGTCGTTTGATGCAAGGACCGTTGACACAGGGACTAATGAGCCGTTGACGATAGAACTGCATTCAGTTCGAATTCAGTTCTATATCGGCTCAAACGTCGTTCTCCAACCGAAACCCGATCCCATGAAATGTTCCACCAACGAACAGACCCAGGACACCCTGGCCCTACTCAAGATCCTTGCGCTCGGACAACAAGACATCCAAGCAGGGCGTCTGGTGCCAGCAGATCAGGTCCTGGCCCGTCTGCGTCAGCCCTCCAGCCCGGTAAGCACCCCGTCGGAGATCTGACGTCACTTCTGACCCGCCGCCTGTTCAGGAGCTAAGCGCCGCCGACTCTGACGCTTTCATGGGCACCGGGGTCGACACCGGATGCAAGTGGCAGCTCACCTGGCCGCGCGCATCCTGCAGCACACCCGGCGCCACCTGTGAGCACTCCGCGCGCGCCTGCGCGCAGCGCGGATGAAATGCGCAGCCCGAGGGCGGATTGAGCGGGTCCGGAAAAGCCAGCCCGAGCCCCGTGTCCGGAATGCCCAGGCCAGGCTCAGGCGTGAGCACCGAGGCCAGCAGCGCCTGGGCATAGGGATGGCGCGGCGCGCTGAAGAGCGATGCCGTTTCGGCCTGCTCCACGATCCTGCCCAGGTACATCACGGCCACGCGGGTCGCAAGATGCTCCACCACGGCCAGGTTGTGGCTGATGAACACATAGGTCAGCCCAAAGTCGCGACGCAACTCCAGCAACAGATTCAGGATCTGCGCCTGCACGGACACATCGAGCGCCGAGGTGGGCTCGTCACACACCACGATCTGCGGGCGCATCACCAGCGCCCGGGCAATAGCCACGCGCTGGCGCTGACCGCCCGAAAGCTGGCCCGGCGTGTTTTCGGCATAGCGCGCAGGCAGGCCGACGCGCTCGAGCATCTCAAGCGCCATGCGCCTGCGCTCGGTGGGCGTGCCCATGCCATGCACCTCCAGCGGCAACATCACGATGGACACGATGCTGCGTCTGGGGTTGAGCGAAGAGTACGGGTCCTGAAAGACCGGCTGAATGCGGCGTGACATGGCCTTGCGGCCCAGAGCGCCGATGTCCTGGCCTTCAAGCAGGATCTGGCCGCGCGAGGGTGGCGTGAGACCCAGCAGCATGCGCGCCAGAGTGGACTTGCCGCAGCCCGACTCGCCCACAATGCCCAGCACCTCGCCTGCATGCAGCTGCAGATCAATGCCATTGACCGCATGCAGGGTTCGGCGCGGCCTGAAGGCGCCCGCGCTCACGCTGAAACTGCGCGCGACATCACGCGCTTCGAGCAGCAGAGTCACTTGGAAGGCTCCAACACGCAACGCCAGCGATGACCGGACGGGGTCTCGCGCAGCGCCACCGGCGCGGCGCACTGCGCCTGCGCATGAGCACAGCGCTCTCTAAAGCCACAGCCTTCAAAGGTGCCGATCAACGACGGCACCGTGCCCGGAATGTTGCCCAGCAGGGCGCCAGGCGCCGTGCGGCCAGGCACTGGAATGCACTCGAGCAGACCGCGGGTGTACGGGTGCTTGGGCGCCCCGAAGACCTCGGAGGCAGTACCTTCTTCAACCACCTCGCCCGCGTACATCACGGCCACCCGATGCGCGATGCGCGCCACCACCCCCAGATCGTGGGTGATCAGCACCATGGCAATACCCAGGTCGCGCTGCAGATCGGCCAGCAGGCGCAGGATCTGCGCCTGAATAGTCACATCAAGCGCCGTGCTGGGTTCATCGGCAATCAGCAGCTCGGGACCGCACATGAGGGCCATGGCAATCATCACGCGCTGGCGCAGCCCGCCCGAAAGCTGATGGGGATACTGGCCCAGTCGCTCGGCCGCAGAGGCAATGCCCACCTTGCCCAGCAACTCCACAGCACGCTCACGCGCCTCGGCCGCGCTGGCCTTGCGATGATGCCGATACACCTCGGTGAGCTGTTCGCCGATCGTCCAGGCCGGGTTGAGCGCGGTCATGGGCTCCTGAAAGATCATGGCCATGCGGTTGCCGCGCAGGGCATTCACTCGCCGCGCAGGCGCTGCGGCCAGATCCTCGCCCAGCAGGCGCAGGCCCGCCACCCGGCGCGTGGCCGCGCGCGGCAGCAGGCCCATGATGGCCAGCGAGGTCATGGACTTGCCACAGCCCGATTCGCCCACGATGCACAGGGTTTCGCCGCGCCCCACCGTGAAGGACACCTCGCGCACGGCATGAAGCGTGCCGCGCGGCGTGGCGATGTCCACGCTCATGCGATCGACTTCCAGCACGGCGCTCATGCCCGGCCCTCCGGTGCGAGCGCATCACGCAAGCCATCGCCCGCCAGATTGATCGCAAAGATCAGCAGCGCCAAGGCGGTGCCTGGGATCGCGATCAACCAGAATGAAAAGAACATGTAGGACTTGGCCTCGGAAATCATGAGGCCCCAGGACGGCAGGGGCGGCTGCACGCCCAGGCCCAGAAATGACAGCGCCGCCTCGAGCAAAATGGCGCTCGCCGCCTCAAGGGTGGCCACCACGATCAGTTGCGGCAGCACATTGGGCAAGATCTCTCCAAAGATCACCCGCGCAGTTGAAGCGCCATTGGCCTGCGCCGCCGCCACGTAATCCAGCGCCCGCACCTGCTGCGTCGCACTGCGCATGACCACGGCAAAGCGATCCCACTTGAGCAGACCCAGCACCAGGATCACCACCCAGAGCGAGCCGCCGATCAAAGCCACTGTGGCCAGCGCCACCAGAATCACGGGCAAGGCCAGGCGCGTGGTGACCATAAAGCTCACCACCATGTCGACGCGTCCACCAAAGTAGCCCGCCAGCATGCCCATGGTCGTACCAATCAGACCCGAGAGCAGAGCCACCGACAGACCAATGAGCAGCGAGATGCGCGCGCCATACATCAGTCGGGACAGATAGTCCCGGCCCAGGGGGTCGGTTCCGAGCGGATGGGCCCAGCTGCCAGCCTCGTACCAGACCGGCACGATGGTGCGGGCCTGCAGGTTTTGCTGATAGGGATCATGCGGCGACAACC
>JBEELY010000301.1:0-3837 GCA_041167925.1 Pseudomonadota bacterium
CCACCAGAGCACAGCGTCGCAGATGGCGCGCATGCGGGTGAGCACAAAGCGCCAGCGCTGTTCGCTCCACGGAAATTGCGCATGGAAGCCGGCATGCAGCAGGCCGATCCGGACCCGTGCCTCGCTGCGCGGCGACATCGACCAGGGATGCACCCACTCCAGCCCGGCCTCGGCCTGGGCGAGGGTTCGGACGGCCAGCGTCTGATCGTGCTCACCGAGTAAATCCGCAGGAGGACGCGCGTGCACGGGCGGCTCGGCAATCGGGCCCTGCACATGCCCGAGCGCCTGTTGATACTGCCCCGGCGCATGATCAAGCACTTGCCTCGAGCGGGCCACCGCCTCAAGCTGCTCGTAGCTGCGGTCGATCACGGTGCCAGCACTGTGCCATTCGCGCGGCGCGAACCGGGCGACATTGTCGGCATTGAAGAGGTAGGGCTTGACGCTGAAGCAGCCAGCGACCCACTGCCAGGACAGATGGTTGCTTGCAAGATCGCCATCAAGCAGATGCGCATGCATCCAGTCGGCACCGCTGCGCCAGCTCACCTTGCGCAGATGCACCAGATAACTCGCCAGCCACATGCGCGCATGGTTGTGCAGCCAGCCGGTGCAATACAAGGTCCGAACCGCCTGATCAATCACCGGAATGCCGGTGCAGGCTGCACGCACCTCTTCAGGAATCTGATCACGGTACTGTACCCCGGGCAGGGCCGGACGCAGGTCCTGCAAAATGGCGTCGCCCCGGTGCTGCCAGACATGATGAAAAAACTCGCGCCAGCCAAACTCGGCAAAGAGCTTGTCCTCGGGTCCGAGTGCTCGCCCGGTGCGTTCGGCCAGCAGGGCATGAATCTGGGGCAGGCTCACGAAGCCATGCGTGATGTAAGGCGACAGGGCTGTCACCGCGCCCTTCAGATGGTTGCGGGTACGCGCGTAGCCCACAGGATCAATTTGTGCGACCCGTTGCTGCCAGGCGCTGTCTTCAGGCGGAAAGTGCATGCAATGCGGATTCATGGGGCGACAAGCACCTCGTCAGAACAGTTCGCCCTGAAGCGGCGGGTCTTGAGAGACCGCCTCCTGCCGGGCCTTGGTGGCATTGGGCCTTGCTGGGCCCCTTGATGTGGGTGGCAGGCCACTGCGACGCGAACCATGCCGGTACTGCACACGATCGGCTTCGCTACGAAATTCTTCCTGTTTGCGCAGGCCATACATGACCGACTTGGCGCGCGCGAGCGCCTCACGTTCATCCACAATCGGTGTCGGATAGGCCGGTGTGCCCAGTTCGGGCAGCCATTGGCGCACAAAGTGGCCGTGCGGGTCATGGTCCTGAGCCTGCTTGGCGGGCGAATAGATGCGCAGAGTATTGATGCCAGTGGTGCCGGACTGCATCTGCATCTGACTCCAATGGATCCCGGGCTCAAAGTCGAGGAACTGCCTGGCCAGATGCTGGCCGGGCAAGCGCCAGTGCAACCACAGGTGGTAGGCCGCAAAACTGACCAGCATGGCGCGCATGCGAAAGTTGATCCAGCCCGTGGCATTGAGCATGCGCATGCAGGCATCGACCATCGGAAAGCCAGTCATGCCCTGCTGCCAGGCCTCGAAACGCGCCTGCGCGGCTGCATCCAGAGGCCGCTCGCTCACCCAGGCAGAGCCACGATGACCATCGCCCTTCTGCTCATCGTCCCTGTTGCCATGACCCGCCTGATCATCGCCATCACGCAGACCATCGCAGGCCCGCATGAAATTGCGATGCTCAATACCAGGCTCGTCTTCCAGCTTTTGCATGAAGTGGCAATGCCAGCGAAGGCGCGAGGCAAAGCTGGCCAGATCGCGATGCAGCGGGCGCCGAGCGCCGTCCGCCTTCGCCTGCAGGGTGGCCTGATACACCCGTCGCATCGAGACCGTGCCAAAGGCCAGGTGCTCGGACAAACGCGAACAGTGATCAGGTGCCAGCAAGGGACTCGACAGACCGGCGCGATAGCCCCGAGCGCCTTCGTTCAGGAAGATGTCCAGTCGTCGCAGTGCGGCCTGCTCGCCAGCGTCTCGCGCAGACCAGCGGACCACGTCGCGATCCAGCAGACTCTGCCCGTCGGCAAGCAAGGTCAGCGCGCTGCCGGGGCCGCAATAGCGCTGCGGCACCTCGAGCAGACGGCCCTGCATGCGGGCTTCCCATCGCGCTGCCCAGCCACGACGCTCCTTGAGTCTGCGAATCACTCCGGTCTGGGCAAATTCCTGCCATGCAACGCCACGCCGGCGACACCAGGCAGCCACCGCCTTGTCGCGCGTCCAGCTCCAGCCCGGCCCGGTCTCTTCATGGCTGACCAGGGTCATGAAGGGCCAGGCGGCATGAATCCGTTCGAGCGCATCGATCGCATCGGACTGCCAGATCAGCAGGGGCAGGCCTCGCCTGGCAAGCCGCTCCTGCAGTGGTCTCAAGCAGGCCAGCAGAAAATCCCGGTGTCGTGGATCGAACTCGCCACTGTTCAGCCATTGGGGTTCGATCAGGCACAGGGCGAGCGCCTCCCCCGCCTGACTGGCCGCAACCAGGGGCGCATGATCACCTTCGCGCAGGTCGCGTTTGAACCAGACCAGAGTACGGGAGGACATGAGGGCCGCAGGATGGCATGGCGCTGCAAAGCCCTGATTGCGGCCCGGGTTAGCATCTCGCCATGGATTCTCCTGGCTCGCTGCTGTCACAGATCATCGATCAGTCGCCCTTCGGGATCGGCCTGATCGACTACGAGGGCTATTTCCGCAAGGTCAACGCGAGTTACTGTGCGCAGTACGGCTACACGGTCGAAGAGCTGACCGGCCGGCACTACACCCTCATCCTTCCCAGGCAACATCGGGTCCGCCTGCTTGCGCGTCACCAAGCCTTCCTGAGGGGAGAGGAAGACTACGATGGCGAGTTTGGCGTGGTCCACCGGGGGGGCTCAGAGCATCGCGTTCTGATCGCCTCACGCAAGCTGGTCACTGAGGGTGGCGAACGATTGCGCATGGTCTCGTTGCTTAATTTTGACGAACGCAAGCGCATGGAGCTTGAACTTGAACGGTCGCGGCGCTTCACTCAGGGCATCCTCGACGGACTCGACGCCCGGGATTGTGTGCTTGACCAGCGTGGGATGATCCTGGCGGTCAATGAGCACTGGCGCCGCTTCGAGTACGACCACGGCGTACCCCCGACGCATCGCTTCGAGGACACCGACCTTCTGGGCTCGTTCCCCGGCCAGGCTCAGGCCAAGGCCTCGGCGTCCGATTGGATTGCTGGCCTGAGCGCTGTCCTGGAGGGGCAGGCGCCGGACCACGAAGCGGAGTACAGCGTGGGCGATGGCGAACAGACCCGCTGGTTCGTGGTGCGGATCTCGCGGATGCCGGTCACAGGCCCTGCCCGGTTCGTGATCGCCCATGACGATGTCACGGGCATCAAACTGCTGCAGGAGGCCCTGGCTCTGAAGGCCAGTACTGACGAATTGACTGGCCTGGCCAATCGGCGCACGGCGATGGAGCGCCTGGCGGGAGAGCATGCCCGCATCCGCCGGCATCCAACGCTCCAGGCCTGTCTGCTCGCGCTCGATATTGACCATTTCAAGCGGGTCAACGATACCCGTGGGCATGCCGCCGGCGATGCGGCGCTGCGCCATGTCGCCCGCCTGATGTGCGACGCCGTGCGCACCACTGATCTCGCCGGTCGGATCGGAGGTGAAGAGTTCCTGATCCTACTGCCCGACACCGACCTGCCCGGTGCCCTCAGCCTGGCCGAGCGCATCCGCGCCGAAGTGCAGAACCGACCGGCAGCCCATGAGGGTAGCGAGATTGCGCTCACGGTGAGCATTGGCGTGAGTG
>JBEELY010000488.1:0-3021 GCA_041167925.1 Pseudomonadota bacterium
TTGGTCTGGCGGGCGGAGCACAGGCCGCCACCGTCACCTATGACTTCACCACCTTCAGCGTTGTTTCGACGAATCCGTCGGATACTGCAAGCGGCTCCTTCACGTTCGACAACTCGACGACGACGACGGTTACTGCACCCGGCATTCCGGGTTTGGGGCAAGTCGGAACTTGGTATCCCGGAAGCAGCCTCAGCTTCGAGAGCATCCCGTTCACTAACTTCCGATTTGGTCTTTGGAAGTCGCCTCTTATTGCGACCGACGTGGCGCTTTTCGCGGCCGACTTCAACGCTCCCTTTGTAGGGTTACTCACTTATGGCGCTGCCTTCTTCTTCCCCAGTGGCACCTTTGATAGCGAGTCACCCAGCGAACTTTCTGGCCTTTCGTTCGATCAGACAATTGTACTGGGTGGGGCAAGAAACTTTGGCGGAGTGATTACGCAGGGGTTTGGTTTCAGCTACGCACCGAACGCTTACAGCGCCTTCAGCGAACGCAGCGCTCAAGTTCCTGTCCCTGCCACCCTCGCCCTCCTGGGCTTAGGCCTAGTGGGTCTGGGCATCCGCAGGAAGGCTTCTGCTCGCTGAAGACCTGCGTGCAGGCATGAACTGAGCCCGGTGTAACATCCGGGCATAGTTTCGCCCTGTCGTACCGCGGGGAACCCGCGACGGGTTTCGACCGCGATTGTCGTGCCGGGGCGCTCACGCCAACGCCCCAATCGCACGCCTGCCCCTTCAGCATGAGCCACCCGCCCGCGCCGCCCCGGCGATCCGATCCGGAACAGCAGCGCCTGCACGAAACCATTCGGCAGATCTTTGAAGAGCGGGTCAGCTTCAACCGGCTGCTGGGCATTCGCATCACCTCCTTTGATGCTCAAGACCCCCGGGTGCGCTTTGACATGCGGCCCGATCTGGTGGGTGAATTCAATTCACCCCGGCTGCATGGCGGCGTCACGGCCTCCGTGCTAGACGCCACCGCAGGCCTGGGCATCATGCTCGGCTTGGGCGAGAAATTTGCGCACGAGTCTGCCGAGCAAATCGCCCTGCGCATCCGCAAGGTGGGCACCATCGACCTGCGCATCGACTATCTGCGGCTCGGTCAGGCCCCCGCCTATGAAGCGCGGGCGGTCATTACCCGGCTCGGCGGCCGGATCGCGTCGGCTCGCATGGAGCTCCATGGCAGCGACGGCATCTTGGTCGCCACGGGCGCCGCCTCTTTTGTCACGAGCTGAGCGCGCCTGATCGCAAGGCCCCACCACGCCACTCTCTAGTTGAGCTCCGTCATGCCCTTCGTTGCCTGTGCAGCCCTTCTTCTTGCCGTGTCCTTTGGCGCCCGGCAGTCCATGGCGTTGTTTCTCTCTACCCTCAACACCACCACGGGCCTGGGCATCGCCACCGTGAGCCTGGCCTTTGCCATCGGGCAGCTCTGGTGGGGCATCACCCAGCCCATCGCCGGCGGCTTTGCCGATAAATACGGAAGCGCCCGCGTCATGCTCACCGGTGCGCTCATGATTGCCCTGGGTCTGGCTCTCACCCCCTTTGCCACCAACCTGCCCATGCTGGTGCTGTGCATTGCCATACTCGGCGCTGGCGGCGCGGGGGCCCTCGGCCCTTCGGTCATGATGTCTGCGGTGGCGCGCCGCATCAGCGAGTCCCAGCGCGGCATGGCCACCGGCATCGTCAATGCCGGTGGCTCGGTCGGTCAGTTTCTGATCGTGCCGCTCACGCAGGCCATGATCAGCGGCTGGGGCTGGATGATGGCCCTGTGGGGCCTGTCCGCGCTCACCCTGCTCGCCCTGCCGCTCATCGCGCCCTTTCGCAGAACCATGGCCGAAGCGGCCGCCAGCACCGCCAGCACTGCTGTCTCAGACACCCTGGGCCATGCGATCAGGCGGGCGGGTGCAGACCCGAGCTTTCTGCTGCTGAGTGCCGGCTTTTTTGTGTGCGGCTTTCATGTGGCCTTCATTGCCACGCATCTGCCCGGCGTGGTCGAGGCTTGTGGCCTGACGCCTGCGGTCGGCGCGTGGTCGCTCGCCACCATCGGGCTCTTCAATGTCGTGGGCAGCCTCACGGTCGGCTGGGCCGTGGGGCGCTATCGCATGAAGTACCTGCTCTCGGGCCTGTATGCCACTCGCGGTATTGCCGTCCTGATTTTCCTGATGGCGCCCAAGACCGAACTGGTGATGCTGCTCTTTGCGGCCGTGATCGGTGCCACGTATCTGTCCACCGTACCCCCCACCGCAGGCCTGGTGGCCAAGCTGCACGGGCCGCGCTTCATGGCCACGCTCTTTGGTCTGGTCATGCTCAGCCATCAGATCGGCGGCTTTTTAGGCGCCTGGATGGGCGGCAAGGTCTTTGAGGCCACGGGCAGCTATGACTGGGTCTGGTATGTCGACATTGCCCTGGCCGTGTTTGCAGCCCTGGTTCATTTGCCGATCCGGGAAGCCGCGCCCGCGCCGCGCACAGCGCCGGCCTGAGCCCCAGGCTCAGTCCGCGAGCCTGGGGCCTTGCAGACTGGGGCTATGCCCGCCTGCCTGCATCGCCTCGCGCTCCTCGATCTCGAAACCACGGGACTGTCGCCCGTGACCGACCGCATCACCGAGATCGGGGTGGTGCTGCTCGATCACGGGCAGGTGACCCACTGCTGGTCCTCACTCATCAATCCCGAGCAGGCCATCCCGCCTGAAATTCAGTGGCTCACCGGACTGAGCGCCGAGCGTCTGGGCCGGGCGCCACGCTTTGCCCAGGTCTGGCCCATGCTGTCGCGCCTGCTGGCCGGGCGCATTCTGGTGGCACACAACGCGCGCTTCGATCATGGCTTTCTGAAGGCCGAACTGCGGCGTATCGGCGAGCGGCACTTCACCGAAGTGTTGTGTACCGCACAGCTGTCGCGGCGTCTGCACCCGGAGTCGGGCAGCCACGGCCTGGATGCCCTGTGCCTGCGACATGGGCTCGAATCCCGTGCACAGACCCTGGCCGAACAGCATGCCGCCCACTGTGAACGCACCCAGCGCCACAGTGCGCTGGG
>JBEELY010000100.1:0-3057 GCA_041167925.1 Pseudomonadota bacterium
CGACGCGCGCACGGGGCCTCATGATGCGCGAGCGATTGGGCAACAACGAGGGCATGCTCTTTGTGTTTCCCGAGAAGGCCGGACATTGCTTCTGGATGCGCAATACCCTCATCCCGCTGTCAATCGCCTTTCTCGACGATGACGGCACCGTTGTCAATATCGCCGACATGGATCCGCGCAGTGAGCAGAGCCATTGCCCGGCCAAGCCCATCCGTTTCGCACTTGAAATGGAACGCGGCTGGTTCGCCACCCGCGGACTGGCTTCGGGCACGAAGCTCAGTTCCACGCGGGTCTTTCGAATCCAGCCGCGTCAGTGAACCCGGCGCGTTGCCGGGTGGAGATCGCTCAGGCGAAATTAGCCGCTGCGAAGTCCCAGTTCACCAGGTTCCAGTAACCGCCGAGGTAGTTGGGGCGGCTGTTGCGGTAGTCGATGTAGTAGGCGTGCTCCCACAGATCGCAGGTGATCAGAGGCTTGTCTGCACCGGTAATCGGGGTGGCGGCATTGCTGGTGTTCACGATGTCGAGGCTGCCATCGGCCTTCTTGACCAGCCAGGTCCAGCTCGAACCGAAGTTGCCCACGGCCGATTTGTTGAAAGCCTCCTTGAAGGCGTCAAAGGAGCCCCACTTGGCGTTGATGGCGTCGGCCAGCGCACCCGAGGGCGCACCGCCGCCCTTGGGCGACAGCGAGTTCCAGTAAAAGGTGTGATTCCAGATTTGGGCTGCGTTGTTGAACACGCCACCCGAGGACTTGCGCACGATGTCCTCAAGGCCCATCGACTCGAACTCGGTGCCCTTGATCAGGCCATTGAGATTGGTCACATAGGCCTGATGATGCTTGCCATGGTGAAACTCGAGGGTTTCCTTCGAAATGTGCGGAGCGAGTGCGTCAAGCGCGTACGGCAGGGCGGGCAGGGAATGTTCCATGAGGGTCCTCCAGAAGAAGGCGCGATTGTAGGCCAGCGCGCGGGGTGGTCTCAATCCGCCCCAGCCTGCGTGGGGTCGGCGTGCACCGTGCTGATCTGCGCGTCAAAGCCGCCTCGAGCCAGGCGCACGGCCACCGCATCGCCCGGCTGAAGGCCGGACGCATCGCGCACAAAGTGTCCCTCGGAAGTGGTGACCAGCGCGTAGCCACGATCGAGCACGGCCTGTGGGCTGACCAGACGCAGGGCGGACTCGCGCAGATCCAGCATCCGCCCCGAATGCTCCAGGAAGGTCCCCATCGCGACCGGCAGGGAGCGCTGCGCCGCCACGAGCCGGGCGAGCGAACGCTCAAGCGAGGGTGCCCTGAGGCGCGCACCGGTCCGGTCCAGGCGAGCCCCTGACCGCTGCAGCCGATCCCCAATCAGACGCGACAGGGCAAGCGACAGACGCTCGAGCGCAGCCGCGCGTTGCGCCCACTGCAGCGAGGGCGCACGCAACAGCCTGGCGACGGTCTCTAGCCTTTGCGTCGACTGCGCCCAGCCACGGTCCATGGCCATGGCCAGGCGCTGGGCATCCCGCTCCAGAAGAGTGATCTGCTCGCTGCGATCCGGCACCGCCCGCATCGCCGCCCCGGTCGGAGTAGGGGCCCGCCAGTCAGCGACGAAATCAGCAATCGTGAAGTCGGTTTCATGGCCGACACCGCTGATGACCGGCAGATCGCTGGCAGCAATCGCCCGGGCCAGCGTCTCATCGTTAAAAGCCCAGAGATCTTCGATCGAGCCGCCTCCGCGCACCAGCAGCAGCAGATCGCACTCGGCACGACGGTTCGCGGCCTCAAGCGCCGCCTTGAGTTCGCCGGGCGCAGCCGCCCCCTGCACCGAGGCTGGGTAGACGATCACGGCCACCCCAGGCGCCCGCCGAGCCAGCGTGGTCAGTACATCGCGCAGGGCGGCTGCCTGCAGGGACGTGATCACCCCGATGCAGCGAGGGCGCTCGGGCAGGGCCCGCTTCCGGTCCTCATCGAACAGGCCCTCGGCCTGCAGCCGGGCCTTGAGCTGCATGAATCGCCGGTACAACATGCCCTCGCCCGCCGGCCGCATGGCCTCCACCACCAGCTGGAAGCCGCCTCCTGCCTCATACAGACCGGGCTGAGCCCGCACCTGTACCTGATCCCCGTCGGCCGGAGAAAAGTCGAGCAAGCGGGCCCGGCCCTTGAACATGACCGCGTCCACAGAGGCTCTGGCGTCCTTGAGCTTGAAGTACCAGTGACCACTGGCATAGGTGCGCAGATTGGAGATTTCGCCACTGACCCACAGGGGCGTAAAGCTGCGCTCGAGCAGGCGCCCGACAAGATGGTTGAGTTCACTGACCGACAGAATGCTGGCGTCAGCTGGCAAGCGCCCTGAATTCATGCGGGTTTCCCGACCAAAACTATCCACACACCGCAAGAATCCTCGAGCTTGTCTGCAAGACCCGCCCGATCCTCAGGAAAATAGTCGTAAATCATTGTTTTTAAACAGATAAAAAAATGCGTAATATTTTGGCAATGTGTGTTTTGCCCGGTTTCATGCGCCTTTTTGGGCGCTGCACCCAAGTCACCCACAGAGTTGTCCACAGCTTTTGGGGATAGCTCTAGGCGCTGCCCGACTTGCTCCCAGGGGCCCAAAGCCCGGACAATCAGGGACTTGGACGGCGTTCCTTGAGCGCTGTGTCCTGTTTCCTCGATCGACCACAGTCCCTTGGGCTTGGGCATCGGTCGGCACCCGGAGAGCATCGTGTTGTCCATCCTACAGGCGGCGGGCTGGTCGGTCTGGTTCCTGATCCTGACCTCCTTCATCGGACTGGCGCTGATCATCGAGCGCAGTGTGGTGCTTCGACAGACCCGGGTTGCGCCGCCAGCCCTGCTCGGTCAATTGGTCTCGTTGCTTCAGTCGCGTGGGATCGGCCCTGAAGCCATCCAGAAACTCGAAGCCGACTCCCCGCTCGGGCGTATCCTGGCCGCGGGTGTGCGCAATCATCGGGCTGGCCGCACGGCCATGCAGGAGGCCATGGAGTCTGCGGCCCAGAGCGTGGCCCACGAGCTCGAACGCTATCTGGGCGCACTGTCCACAGTCGCAGCCGTCGCGCCTTTGCTGG
>JBEELY010000139.1:0-3250 GCA_041167925.1 Pseudomonadota bacterium
CCGTGGTCGCCCATGGCGAGGCCGCGCATACCTTCAAGCCCGGCAACCATGGCACCACCTTTGGCGGCAATCCGCTGGCCATGCGGGCGGGCCTGACCACCCTGGCCGTCATGCAGGAAGAAGGCCTGCTCGACAATGCACTGGCCATGGGCCAGATGATCATGGATGGCATGCGCCGCGAGCTGGCCGGGGTGCCGGGCGTGGTGGAAGTGCGTGGCGCGGGTCTGATGATCGGCATTGAACTCGACCGGCCTTGCGGTGCGGTGGTGGCGCTCGCGCTCAAGGAAGGGCTGGTTCTGAACGTGACCGCCGACACGGTCGTGCGCCTGCTGCCGCCGCTCATCCTGAATGCCGAGCAGGCGCAGATCATCGTGAGCAAGCTCGCGCCGATCATCAGGCAGGTGCTTGCATGAAGCATTTTTTGCAGCTGATCGACCTCGACGCTCAGGAGATCGCCTACCTGTTCGAGCGCTCCAGCCTCATCAAGAAGCGCTACAAGAACTACGAGCTTTATCACCCGCTGGCCGATCGCACGCTGGTGATGATCTTTGAAAAGCAGTCGACCCGCACCCGCCTGTCGTTTGAGGCCGGCATGCATCAGCTTGGCGGCGCTGCGGTGTACCTCAACACCCGCGATTCCCAGCTCGGACGTGGCGAGCCGGTGGAAGATGCCGCGCAGGTGATTTCGCGCATGTGCGATCTGGTGATGATCCGCACCTATGAGCAGAGCATCATTGAGCGTTTTGCCGCCAACTCGCGCGTGCCCGTGATCAATGGCCTGACCAACGAATACCACCCCTGCCAGGTGCTGGCCGATGTCTATACCTACATCGAGCATCGCGGTGCCATGGCAGGCAAGACCGTGGCTTGGGTGGGCGATGCCAACAACATGGCCTACACCTGGATCCAGGCGGCCGGGCTGCTGGACTTCAAGATTCGGGTCTCCACACCGCCCGGCTACCGTATCGACCCCTCACGGGTCAGTGCGCATGACGCGAAGCATCTGGAGATTGTTGAAGATCCGATGCAGGCCTGCGATCAGGCCGATCTGGTGACGACCGATGTCTGGACCAGCATGGGCTTTGAGGCCGAAAGCGGCGACCGCATGGCAGCCTTTGCCGACTGGCAGGTGGACGCCGACATGATGGCGCGGGCCCGCAGCGATGCGCTCTTCATGCATTGTCTGCCCGCGCATCGGGGCGAAGAGGTGTCCGCCGAGGTCATCGACGGCCCGCAGTCGGTAGTCTGGGACGAGGCCGAGAACCGCCTGCATGTGCAAAAGGCCCTGATGGAATACCTCGTGCTGGGCCGGGTTCAGGGCTGAGGCAGGATTCAGCGACAGACGTGCAACACCCGATTCTCGCGAGGCGCCGCCGGTCGCTCTGGCTGTAGCCTGGGCACAGGCATGAGTGCAATCGTGCGACGGGCATGGCTCAGAGCGGCATTGAGCATGCGCTGCTCACTCACCTGCGGTCGCAGCGGCGCATCGAGATGCAACTGCAGTCGATCGCGGGCCACGGGCCAGTGGTTTGCTGCACGAATTTGTTCAAAGAGCCCCTGCAGCGAGCCGTGCCACTCCAGGCACTCTTGCAGACTGGGCGCCTCGGCCAGGGCATCAAAGCCGTAGCGCGGAAGGAGTTCGCGCAGTTCTCGGTCAATGACCGGAGCCACCGGATCAAAGAGCGCGAAAAGCTCTGAGGCGACTGACTTTTCAACCTGACCCGTAATGGCACTGACCGGCCGCAGCACGGCCTCGAAGCTTGCAGGCGGGCGGGCAATGAACTCGCTCATGAGGGCAAAGAGCGCGGGCTCGCTCTGACGCAGCTTGCCGCGCAAGCCCAAATGACGCGACAGGCGCAACTGAAAGCCTGCGTCTTGGGCAATCGCTACCCGGGGCAGCTGCTGGGCGAGCCAAAGCTTTTGCGAGAGATAAGGCGCCGCACGGCGCATCGCGACCACGCCCGCCACCTCGAGTTCCCTCAGCAGCCAGGCGATCTGAGCGGGATCCAGGACCTTCATCGAACCACTCCATCGAACCGATAGAGCGATGATCTCAGCGTGGCCGACGCTTCGTCAGAGGAGCCCGGATGGCAGGCCAGCACCTGCCGATGGGCGGCTTGCCTGGGGCAACGCCGCCGCTCTCTCGAGATGGCGGCTGCCCTCAGGAAGTTGGCTGCCCTCAGGCGGGCAGCACCTCGATGGTCTCTTCGCCTTCGCTGGAGGCCTTGGGCGCAGAGGGCGTTTCGGCAAACGACAGCAGCACCTGGCCCTGGGCATCGACATCGACCGTGACCTTGCCGCCCTGCACCAGCGTGCCAAAGAGCAGCTCGTCGGCCAGGGCCTTGCGGATGGTGTCCTGGATGAGTCGCTGCATGGGGCGCGCGCCCATGAGCGGATCGAAGCCCTTGGAGGCCAGATGCTGGCGCAGTGCGTCGGTGAAGACCGCATCAACCTTCTTCTCGTGCAACTGCTCTTCGAGCGCCATGAGGAACTTGTCGACCACCCGCAGGATGATCTCTTCGTTCAGCGCGCCGAAGGAGATGATGGAGTCGAGCCGGTTGCGGAACTCGGGCGAGAACAGGCGCTTGATCTCCTGCATCTCGTCGCCCGCCTGCTTGTTGTCGGAGAAACCGATAGAGCGCTTTTGCAGATCGGACGCACCCGCATTGGTGGTCATGATGATGATCACATTGCGGAAGTCGGCCTTACGCCCATTGTTGTCGGTGAGCGAGCCGTGGTCCATCACCTGCAACAGGATGTTGAAGATGTCGGGATGGGCCTTCTCAATCTCGTCGAGCAGCAGCACGGCATGCGGCTTCTTGGTGATGGCCTCAGTCAGCAGGCCGCCCTGATCAAAGCCCACATAGCCCGGAGGCGCGCCAATCAGGCGCGACACCGCATGGCGCTCCATGTATTCGGACATGTCGAAGCGGATCAGCTCAATGCCCATCAGGAAGGCGAGCTGCTTGGCGACTTCGGTCTTGCCCACGCCGGTGGGGCCCGAGAACAGGAAAGAGCCGATGGGCTTTTCGGGCTTGCCCAGACCCGAGCGGGCCATCTAGATGGCGCCGGCCAGGGCCTCGATGGCTTTGTCTTGGCCGAAGACCACGTTGCGCAGATCGCGCTCGAGGTTTTGCAGCTTGCTGCGATCGTCGGACGACACCGAGGTGGGCGGAATGCGTGCGATCTTGGCCACGATGTCCTCGATCTCGCCCTTGCCCACGACCTTCTTCTGACGGCTCTTGGGCAG
>JBEELY010000190.1:0-4209 GCA_041167925.1 Pseudomonadota bacterium
CCTTTTTGCAGCTGCCGCATCCACGCATGCACCAGCGCGCCTTCGTGCTCGCCCCCCTGATCGAACTGGCGCCGGACATCGACATCCCCCCGCACGGTCGCGCACGCGACCTGTTGCGAGATCTTCAACACCAGCCCTGTACTGCGATTGGGGCAGCATGAACACGCCATCGCACCTTCCAGTGCCACTGCAGACCATCGGCCTGCTGATCCTGTCGAATGTATTCATGACGGTGGCCTGGTATGGACACCTGAAGAATCTTTCCAGCAAGCCATGGTGGATCGCTGCCCTGCTCAGCTGGTGCATCGCCTTTTTCGAGTACATGCTGCAGGTTCCGGCCAACAGGATTGGGCATGGCTATTTCAGCCTTGCCCAGCTCAAGATCATCCAGGAGGTGATCACCCTGGCGGTGTTCGTGCCTTTCGCGGTGCTCTACATGAATGAGCCCATCAAGCTTGATTACCTCTGGGCCGCGCTATGCCTGATGGGGGCGGTTTACTTCATCTTCAGGGCCTGAGGACACGCTCATGAACGCTGGCAAGGTCAATCCCTTCGAACGTTGGCGCCATATCGTGGTGGAAGGTCCGATCGGCGCAGGCAAGACCTCGCTGGCCCGGCGGCTGAGCGAACGCTTCGATGCGCAGCTGGTCCTCGAAGAGCCTCAGGCCAATCCCTTTCTTGAGCGCTTTTACCGGGACAGCGCGCGCTATGCGATGGCCACGCAGTTGTCTTTTCTGTTTCAGCGGATCGGCCAGCTGCGCGAGATTGCGCAGCGCGACCTCTTCGCCCAATCTGCGGTCAGCGACTTTCTGCTCGAAAAAGACGGGCTCTTCGCGCGCCTGACGCTGTCGGACGACGAACTCGCGCTGTATCAGCAGATCTTCGAACACCTGCAGCCCCAGGCGCCCCAGCCTGATCTGGTGATCTATCTGCAGGCGACCCCAGACACGCTGGTCGAGCGCGTGCAGCGGCGCGGCATCCCGATGGAGTCCAGCATCTCGGAGGACTACCTGCGAGCGCTGGCCGATGCCTACAGCCGCTTTTTCCATCATTACGATGGCGCACCCGTGCTGATCGTGAATACCGAGCATCTGAATCCCGTAGATCGCGATGAGGATTTCGAACTCCTGGTGCATCATGTGGCTCTCATGAAAGGCCGCAGGGAGTTCTTCAGCCTCTCGCGCTGATCCCTGCTGCATCCGAGGAGACCATGGCCCGTATCCAGGCATCTTCAGCCCTGTCGTCCCTGCGCGTGCTCGACCTGACCCGGGTCCGTGCAGGTCCGGTCTGCGCCCGGCATTTCGCCGACTTTGGCGCCGACGTGATCAAGGTCGAGACCACCGGCGAGGAGGATCTTGGCGGCGCGCGCGACGGCCCCGACTTTCAGAACCTGCATCGCAACAAGCGTTCGATCACCCTCGATCTGAAAGCAGCCGAAGGCATCGCGCTTTTTCGTAAGCTGGTTCAGACCGCCGACATCGTCATCGAAAACTACCGTCCCGATGTCAAGGACCGACTGGGCATCGATTACGTCTCACTGCGCGCAGTCAATCCGCGCATCATCCTGGCCAGCATTTCTGGCTTCGGCCAAGATGGCCCCTACCGCGACCGTCCGGGCTTTGACCAGATTGCGCAGGGGCTGTGCGGGCTGATGTCGGTCACAGGCTTTGCCGATCAGGGCCCGCTGCGCGCGGGTGCGGCCGTGGCCGATGTGACCGCGGGATTGCTTGCGGCGCTGGGCATCATGACCGCCCTGCAGGAGCGCGAACGTACCGGTGAAGGCCAGTGGGTGCAGAGCAACCTGCTGCAGGCAGGCATCACCCTGCTCGACTTTCAGGCCGCGCGCTACACCATGGCTGGCGAGGTGCCACCCCAGGTGGGCAATGACCACCCCACTAGCATGCCCACCTCGGCCTATCGCACGGCCGACGGCTTCATCAATGTGGCTGCGTCGGGCACGGCCATCTGGAAACGCCTGTGCGAAGCCGTCGGCGATCCTGCCCTGATCGACGATGCCCGCTTTACTTCTGCCGAGGGCCGGTCGCGTCATCGCAAGGCCCTTGCCGAACGCATCGATGCGGCCCTGTCGCATCGAAACAGCGCGGAATGGGTCGAGGTGCTCAATGCTGCGGGCGTGCCCTGCGGGCCGATCCATCGTATGGATGCGGTCTTTGCCGATCCGCAGGTGAAGCATTTGCAGGCTGCCACCCCAGTAACGCATCCGACCCTGGGCGTACAGCAGGTGCTGGCCCCGGCGATCCGGCTGTCGCGCACCCCCGCGGCCGTGGTCAGCGCCACGCCCGAGCGCGGTCAACACACCGACGAAGTGTTGACCGAGTTGGGTCTGTCGGCGGCTGACCTCGCCCAATTGCGCCACAAAGGCGTGGTGCTGTAACGCCGCCCTCTGCAAGCCAATCGACGATTCACCCGCTGTTGAGCAATTGTGTATCCACGGCTCAGCGACTGATTCCCCACCGACCGATATTCTTAGCCCACCATGCCCGAAATCATCACCCGCCGTGAAGGCGCCGTCACCACCCTGCTGATCTCCAACCCCGCGCGCATGAATGCCATGAGCCGCGATATGTGGAACCAGCTTGCCGCTGGTATTCAACAGGCCGATGCCGACCCCACCGTGCGCGTGATCGTGCTGCGTGGCGAGGGCGAAAAATCCTTCGTCTCAGGCGCAGATATTTCGCAATTCGAGTCGATGCGGGCCAATGCCGATGCCCAGGCCGAGTACGAAAAAGCGGTCAATGCAGGCTATGGCGCCCCCACCCAGTGCAGCAAGCCCGTGATCGCTGCGATTCGGGGCATCTGCATCGGCGGCGGTCTTGGCCTGGCCGCCTCCTGTGATGTGCGGATCTGCTCGGAAGACACGATCTTCAGGATGCCTGCGGGCCGCATGGGTCTGGGCTACAGCCCCTCGGGCGTGCGCCGCTTTGTATCCATGATCGGCGCAGCCAATACTGCCGATCTCTTTTTGTCGGCACGCAAGTTCGGTGCGGCCGAGGCACAGCGCATCGGTTTCGTGTCGCAGGTGCATCCTGTAGCGCAGTTTGATGCCGCCGTGCAGGCCTATGTCCAGATGGTGGCCGAGAACGCACCGCTCACCCTGGCCGCAGCAAAGTTCGCCATCCGCGAGGCCATCAGCGACCCGGACCAGCGTGATCCGCAACGCGCGCTGAGCATGGTGCAAGACTGCTTCAACAGTGGCGACTACAAAGAAGGCCGCACGGCTTTCATGGAAAAGCGCACGCCTGATTTCAAGGGTCGCTGAGTTCAACAAGCTCAAAAAGACAAGGAGACCGACCGTGACTGCAACCCATCGCCGAAACAGTCTGCGCACGCTGGGCGCAGGCCTGACCCTGGCCGGCACTGCCGGTCTGAGCCCGGCCGTCCGTGCGCAGGGCGCTGACTGGCCCAACAAACCCGTACGTCTGGTGGTGGGCTATCCGCCTGGTGGCTCGGGCGACTTCACCACCCGTACTGCGGCTGAAGAACTCGCGCGCGAACTCAATATCTCGGTCATTCCCGAAAACAAGCCCGGCGCGGGCGGCACCATTGCCAACGAACTGGTGGCCAAGGCGGCATCCGATGGCTACACGGTGCTCAATGCCGGCCCGATGGCGCTCACCGCGGCGCTGTATCGCAAGCTCGGCTACGACAGCAAAAAAGACTTCATTCCAGTCTGCCAGCTTGCGGTCGGGCCCATGATCATCTGCGTGAACAACGACCTGCCGGTGCGCAATCTTCGCGAGCTGATCGCCTACGCCAAGGCCAATCCGGGCAAGCTCAACAGCGCTGCCTCGGGCAATGGCTCCACACCCCATCTGGCGGCAGCCCTGTTCGAGTCCGTCGCAGGCGTGCAGTTCACCACCATTCAGTTCAGAGGCGGTGCCCCAGCCGCCACCTCGACCATCGCCGGCGATACCCAGGTGATGTTCGCCACGCCGCCCACAGTCATGGGCTTCATCAAGGCCGGCCGCATGCGACCGCTGGCGGTGACCACGCCCCAGGCGAGCGCAGCCATTCCTGGCATTCCCGGTGCGGCAGAGGCGGGCTTGCCGGGTTATGAGTCCACCTTCTCCTTCGGGCTCTACCTGCCTGCAGGCACGCCGCAGAGCATCGTGCGTGCCCTGCATGCCGCCACGGTGCGCGCCATGGCCCGTCCCGGCGTGAAAGAAAAGGTGGCCGGACAGGGCATGG
>JBEELY010000029.1:0-10506 GCA_041167925.1 Pseudomonadota bacterium
TTGTTCGTGATGCAGCCCAAGCGAAAGTGTTCGCGAAGTCGGTGCAGCGCCTGAACCATCTCGGGCCGGATGCGACCCGACAGCAGGGGCAGCACATCACTCCCCCTGACCTCATGGCCGAGCGCCCGGCTCTCGCGTGCAAAGGCCTCATCGAAGGCCGCATGATCGAACTCGCTGCGCTCGAGCCGAGCCCAGGCATTGTCATGTGGATTGGTGGCATTGACCGTGCGCAGAAAATCGCTGGGCAAGCCGCGCTCGCGTTCGTACTGGGCAAAGGCCTCAAAGGGGCTAGAAGAGATCACGCCTCCGAAATCCCAGAGGACGGCCTGAATCGCTTGCACGGACGGGTCTCCTGATCGCGTGTGTTTGAACATCGTGCGGCGGTCGCAGCATACTCCAAGCCCGTACGTCGGGTCCGCTCGGCATTTCATCGTGGCACCTGCATCGGGAGGGTCTCAGGTCACGATGATCGCGACGGACATCGCCAAGGACGCTGTGACTGATTCCGAAACGTGTCACTATCATGTCAACCAAGACAATGTAAGATACGTTACTGACACAATACCGCATCTCTTGTGTCCATCTCGCGCCCTTCAATGAGTCCGTCCATGTTGGATCTCGAACCCGTAAACGATCAGCGTAAGTGCTGGCAGACTGGCCAGCGGGTGGAAGTCACCCGCGGCGAGTTGTGCGGACGCACGGGCGCCGTGGTCCTGCACGCAGGCACCGAGGTGCTGGTTCGTTTTGAGCCTGAATTCAACTGGCCCATGATCAATACCATCGGCATTCCGGCCAGATACCTACGCCCGCTTTCAGGGCGCAGTTGATTCAGAAGCATCCCGGATTCACGGATGCCGCTGAATCGAGGGGACCTCCTGATTCAACAGGGCACCAGCCCGCCCCGCACCAGCCGCCCCGGCCGTTGCCCCGTATCCCGATCCCGATCGCGGGTCTGCACACCCCGAACGAAAGTTGCCAAATAGCCCTGCGCGGGCTGTAAAAGTCGTGCACCGCCGGCCGGAAGATCGCGGTGCACGGCCAGCCGACCCAGTTGTAGCCTGTCCAGATCGATCAGATTGAGGTCCGCACGCAAGCCCTCGCGCAGCAGGCCGCGATCCTGCAGTCCAAAGAGCCGGGCATTGCGTTGGGTCTGACGATGCACCACCTGCTCCAGCGCAAGCCGGGGCCCGCGGCGCCGGTCTCTCACCCAGTGCGTGAGCATGTAGGTCGGATGCACCGCATCAAAAATCACGCTGACATGGGCGCCCGCATCCCCTAGACCACTGACCGTGGCCGGATGCTCCTGCATGATCCGAACCGCCTCGAGATCATGATCGCTGTAATTGGTGAAGTAGCGCATCAGAAAAGCCTGACCCTGATCCTCGAGCAGCATGTCGTAGAGCACTTCGGCCGGGGCCCGCCTCTCTGCCCGGGCGATCGCACCTACGCTCAGATGACGCTCTGGTTCGTGATCTTCGGCATCGGACAGCCGGTAGGTCTGGTCCCAGAGCGGCATCATGTGGGCCACCACGTTTTCCATCTTGCCAGCCAGTTCATGCGGCTGATTGGATTCGGCAAGGATGCGAGCCCTGCAGGCCGGATCTTTCATGCGACGGACCCGCTCATCCAGCGGCAAATCACGCAGCGCAAGATAGGACGGCTTGCGCATGAAGGGATGGTAGGTGGCCAGACTCATCACGATGGCGGTCGGTCGCGGCCCCACCTGCGGATAGAGCTGCGCGCCTTCGCGATTGAGCGCAACCACCCGCGCGAGCGCCTCGCGCCAAAGGTCTTTCCATTCGTCGATCTGAAATAGCGTGAATGTGAGCGGGCGGCCGTTCGCAATCGACGCCCGGCCCATCAACTCGATCTCCTCCATCAGGCTGTGCTTCTCTCCACCGAGCATGGACGCGCTGCCCACCGTGGACGATGGAATGACCTGGTACACGCCATGGCCTGCTGCCTTGAGAGCTGCACCGAAAGCCAGTACCTCGTCTTCATCTACAAAGGTGCCCGGTACCGGATCCCCGCGCACTGTGCGGTGCCCGCGGATGCGCGAGGTGGAAAATCCCAGCGCGCCAGCCCGAAGCGCCTGCTCGACGACGGATTGCATGGCGGCGAGCTCCTCGGCCGTGGCGGTCTCGTCACGGCGGCCCCGTTCGCCCATGACGGCATTACGAACCGGCGCATGCGCAATCATTGAACCGACATCCAGGGCATAGCGCCGCTGCGCCAGCAGATCGAGGTATTCGGGATAGCTCGACCACTGCCCCCAGGGCATGCCCTCGCTCAGGACCGAGCCAGGAATGTCTTCCACGCCTTCCATCAGTTCGATGAGCTGTTGCTCGCCCCCGGGAGGTACGGGAGCAAAGCCCACCCCGCAATTGCCCATGACGACCGTCCCGACACCATGCCCCGCGGAAGGCTCCATGGCCTCGTCCCAGGTCACCTGGCCGTCATAGTGGGAGTGAATGTCAATCCAGGCGGGCGTGAGGATGCAGCCCTCAGCGTTGATGACCTGACGGGCCGAGCCGCTGGCGTGTTCTCCAAGACCGGTGATCACGCCATCCTTGAAACTCAGGTCGCCGGTGAAAGCCCCCGCACCGCTGCCATCCACAATCCGGGCGCCCCGGATCAGCACGTCATCCATGGTGTCTCCATTTGCCAGTCACTGCGTTTTTCCAGTGCCCGCGCCTTCAAATTGAAGCGCAGGTTAGCAGGGTTACCTACAGGGTCTGTCACCAGAACGTCCCAGGATGCGCGGATAATTTGGTTCGATGCTTCGGTCCGGTCCCGGATCTCATTTTTGGAGTGTGTCGCAATGACTGGAATCTCCTTGTTTCGCCGACTGGTGCTGGCGTGTCTCCTGATGGCGGGCTCATGGGCACATGCCCTCGAAATCCGGCCGTACAGCAATGCCGAACTGAGCAGTGCTCAGCAGGCTGGCAAACCGGTGGTGGTGATCTTCCATGCCGACTGGTGCCCGACCTGCAAGGTCCAGCAACAGACCCTCGAGTCGCTCAAAAAAGAAGGCGGCCTGGATCTGACCGTGCTGGTGGCCGACTATGACACCGAAAAAGAGCTGCGCCGCGCGCATAAGGTGCGTAGCCAGTCGACCCTGGTGGCCTTCCGCGGCATCAAGGAAACCGGCCGCATCGTGGGCGACACCTCGGCGGACAAGATCCGTGCCCTTCTCAAGACTGCACTGGCCTCCTGAGACAGCGGTCTCCCTTATCCACTTCGCGTCACATCACCGCTGACTGAATCAAGGCCGGTATGTCACTGTCCCTGTCCCTCCCCCAGCTGGGTCTGAGTCTGGCCGCAGGCAGCCTCACTACGCTTTCGCCCTGCGTCTTTCCGCTGTTGCCTCTTGTTGTGGGCGGCGCGCTTCAGGGCAATCGTCTGGCCCCCGTCGCCATGGGCGTGGGCATGACCACCTCCTTTGCCCTGATTGGCATGCTTCTGGGAGCCCTGGGTCCTGCCCTGGGGATCGATTCGGATACGGTGCGCATCGGTGGCGCCGTGCTGCTCATCGCCTTTGCGCTGGTGATGATCATTCCGTCGTGGGGCGAGCGCTTCACGACGTGGATGATGCCGATTGCAACTTCCGCAAATGCCGCAAGCATGAAGCTCGACGGTGGCTCGATCGGCGGAGCCTTCTTGCTGGGTGCCGTACTCGGTCTGGTCTGGAGCCCCTGCTCGGGTCCCCTGCTGGGCTCGGCACTCACGCTGGTGGCCAGTGAAGGCGGCCTGCTGCGCGGCGGCATTGTTCTTGGGGTGTTCGGACTGGGCGCAGCGATTCCCCTGGTGGCGGTGGCCTACGCCTCGCGCAGCGGCTTTGCCAAGGCCCGCACCTGGGTGCTCAGCCGCATTGAGCGGGTTCGCGTGGTGTTTGCAGTGATTCTGGGACTGGCGGGGATCGCCATTCTCACCGGAGGAGACAAGTGGCTGGAGGCCCGCGTTTTGGAGATCCTACCCCAGGGCTGGATTGACCTGACGGTGAAGTTCTGATTCTGGAGCCTCGCGCCGGTCATCGAGACTGCGTGCGGGCCCAGACTGCGGGCGCGGCAACTATTTGAGGGCGGCGACTGGCGTCCCGTAGGGGATTCGAACCCCTGTAACAACCGTGAAAGGGTTGTGTCCTAGGCCTCTAGACGAACGGGACTGCGGTGAACACTCTGCCAACACAAGCGCAGCACATGATGCCACGCCGATCAAACAAGTTTCGCTGGTGGAGGTAAGCGGGATCGAACCGCTGACCTCTTGCATGCCATGCAAGCGCTCTCCCAGCTGAGCTATACCCCCTGCGAAGCCCTCCACTATAGACATCTTCTTGCAGAAATGCAAATGGCTTGGGGTGCGTGATACGCTCATTCGCATGAATGCAAAGATCATCGACGGTAATGCGCTCGCGCGCTCGGTGCGTGAGGAGGTTGCCCTGCGGGTTCAGGCGCTCAAGGCACGGGGCATCAGCCCTGGTCTGGCGGTGGTGCTGGTGGGCGACGACCCAGCCTCTGCTGTGTATGTGCGCAACAAGGTCAAAGACTGCGAAGAGGTGGGCATTACATCCACGCTCGATCGCCTTGCGGCTGACACCACCGAGCAAGCCCTGCTGGAGCGTATCGGACAACTCAATGCCGATCCGGCGGTACACGGCATTCTGGTTCAGCTTCCCCTGCCCCGGCACATCAATGAGCATCGGGTGATTGAAGCCATTGATGCAGCCAAGGATGTTGATGGGTTTCATGTGAGCAACGTGGGGCTGCTCATGACCGGCAAACCGCTCTTTCGCCCCTGCACCCCGTATGGCGTCATGCGCATGCTCGAGCACGCAGGCACCCCGCTGGATGGCGCACATGCCGTGGTGATCGGACGCAGCAACATCGTCGGCAAACCACAGGCCCTCATGCTTCTTGCTGCGGGCGCCACCGTCACGATTTGCCACAGCCGCACGCGCGATCTGGCCGCTCAGGTCAGACAGGCCGATGTGGTCGTTGCTGCCGTGGGCAAGGTCGGGCTGGTCACTGCCGACATGGTCAAACCGGGCGCCACGATCATTGACGTAGGCATGAATCGTGATGCCCAAGGCAAGTTGTGCGGTGATGTCGACTATGCCGGCGTCAGCCAGGTTGCAGGCGCGATCACTCCCGTACCTGGAGGCGTTGGTCCGATGACTCGGGCCATGCTGCTGGTCAACACCATTGAGGCTGCCGAACGCGCGGCCTGATCCATTTTTGCAAACGCTGAACATGCGGCCTGATCCGCAGCAATCGATCGCTGCTGAGCATCGATCACTCCCCTTGAAATCCTCATCAAGCCGATTGTCATGAACCCGAACGCATCTCCCGCGCTGTCCGACAACCCACTTCTCGATTTTTCGGGGCTGCCCCGGTTCGCTGCGTTTGACCCGGCGCAGGTGGATCCCGCGATCGAATTGCTGATCGGGCAGGCAAGGCGTGCGCTCGCCCTGGCCTGCGATGAAGCGACGCCGCTCTCCTGGGAGGCCTTCGTTGAGCCGCTCGAAAGCGCCACCGAGCGACTCGGCCGCGCCTGGGGCATGGTCGGCCATCTCAATGGGGTTGCCGACTCGGACGCACTGCGTGCTGCCTATAACGCCGCGCTGCCGGTCGTTACGGAATTCTGGACGGCGCTCGGCCAGGATGAAGCGCTTTTTGCGCGCTACCGTGCCCTGCACGACAGCCCCCAGTTCAATCGCCTCGACCCGGCACGCCAGCGGGTAGTGAGCAATGCCCTGCGCGACTTCCGGATGGGTGGTGCCGAGCTGGTGTCGCCGGCGCGCGAGCGCTTTGCCGCCATCCAGGAAGAGCAGGCAATGCTGGCGCAGAAGTTCAGCGAAAACGTACTGGATGCCACCAAAGGCTGGGCGCTTGACATCACCGATCGTGATCGCCTGCGGGGCCTCCCCGAGGAAGCGCTCGAGGCCGCACAGCAGGAGGCGGGACGTGCAGGCGTCAAAGGCTGGCGTTTCACGCTGCAGTTTCCGTCGTACTTTCCGGTCATGCAATACGCCGAGGATCGCGCTCTGCGCGAATCCATGTACCGCGCCTATGTCACTCGCGCCTCCGAACTCGGTCCGAACGCCGATCAAGACAATGGTGCGGTCATTGCCAGCACGCTGGCTCTACGGGCCGAGGAAGCCTCCCTGCTCGGCCACGGCAGCTATGCCGAGGTGTCACTTGCGGCCAAGATGGCCGAGTCGCCTGCCGCAGTGATGGAATTTCTGCGCGGTCTGGCCGCTCGTGCGCGGCCGTCTGCGCAGAGGGACATGGACCAGCTCAGGGCCTATGCTGCGCGTGAACTGGGCATTGAGACGCTGCAGGCCTGGGATTTGGCCTGGGCAAGCGAAAAGCTCAAGGAGTCGCTCTACTCGTTCTCAGACAACGAGGTGAAGCAGTACTTCCAGCTGCCCCGGGTCCTGCAAGGTCTGTTCGGGTTGATCGAGCGCATGTTCGAAGTGCGCATCTCGAGCGACCAGGCCGAAACCTGGCATCCGGATGTTCGGTTCTACCGCATCGAACGCCAAGGCGATTTGATCGGCCAGTTCTACCTCGACATGTTCGCCCGCTCGACCAAGCGGCCAGGAGCCTGGATGGACGATGCGCGGGGCAGGCGCCTGCTCGCTACCGGTCTGCAAACCCCAGTGGCTTATCTGACCTGCAACATCCAGGCACCGGTCAACGAGCGACCGGCACTGCTCTCGCATGACGATGTGATCACGCTGTTCCATGAGTTTGGCCATGGCCTGCATCACATGCTGACTCGGGTGGATGTCCTTGGCGTGGCTGGCATCTCGGGAGTGGAGTGGGATGCAGTGGAATTGCCCAGCCAGTTCATGGAGAACTTCTGCTGGGAGTGGGAGATCGTGCAATCCATGTCTTCCCATGTGGACACCGGCGCAACCTTGCCCCAGAGCCTGTTTGAGCGCATGCGTCAGGCCCGCAACTTCCAGAGCGGCATGCAGACCCTGCGACAGGTGGAATTCGCCCTTTTTGATATGCGCCTGCATACCGAGTTTGGTGATGCCGCCGTGGCCGACCTGGCGGGCCGGGTACAGACCCTGCTGGATGAGGTCCGACGTGAGGTCGCCGTCGTCATTCCTCCCGAGTTCAACCGCTTCCAGAACAGCTTTTCGCACATCTTTGCGGGCGGCTATGCGGCGGGCTACTACAGCTACAAGTGGGCCGAAGTGTTGTCGGCAGACTGCTATGCCGCCTTTGAAGAAGAAGGCGTGTTCAATCCGGACACCGGACGTCGCTTTCTGGACGAAATCCTGTCGATGGGCGGCAGTCGACCGGCCATCGACTCATTTCGCGCGTTCCGAGGGCGTGAACCTCGCATCGATGCCCTGCTTCGACACAATGGCATGGATGAATCCGACATGCAGAGCACGGCGACACCTGCCTGAGCCGCAGCACGCGGGCCCGCGTGCTGCGCTGACGCTTTTACTGATTGCCGCGTCCGCGCCTGTACCCAAAGCTGCATTGGCGCCTTTAACAAAAGCGGCCTTGCCGCTCTTCTTCGGACTCTTACTGTCCACGGGACTGATGCCGTCTGCGGCGCAGGCTCAGTTCAAATGGCTGGGCCGCGATGGCCTCGTGAACTACAGCGATCTGCCTCCACCGCCCGGTACGACGCTGCTCCCCAGGGTTGGGCCACCCTCCGGTGCAGCCGCGGGAGCACAGACAGCAGGGCCGGCGCCTGCACCACCGCCTGCGCTTCCATTCGAACTCTCAAGCGCCCTCAGGAGCGCACCGGTCACGCTCTATAGCGCTGCGGCCTGTGCGCCCTGCGATGAAGGCCGTGCGCTATTGCGCGCGCGCGGCATTCCGATCAGCGAACGCCGCATTGAAACCGAAGCCGACCTGCGCACACTGCAGGCATTGGCAATTCCTTCAACAGGATTTCCGGTGCTTGTGGTGGGTCAAGACAGGATGATCGGTTTCGAGAGCGGACAGTGGCAACGCATGCTCGACGCCGCAGGCTACCCGACACAATCCGTGCTGCCCCGCGACTGGCCCCACGAGCCAGCACGCAGTCTGACTGCCTCTGGAGCCGCCGAAGCCTCGACGGCGGGTGAGCGACCCGCTCCGGGAACAAGCGCCCCCGCAAGACTCCGGTTCTAAGCCAGGGCGACGACCCGGTTGCTACACTCGCGCTCTTTTGCGTCACGCGCAGAGCGGATCGGAGGAAGTGCGATGAAGTGGCTGAAAGGACGTGTTCAGGGCGGGGCTACACGTTGGGCTCGCATCGAGGGGGAGCATGCCGTCTGGATCGAGGGCTCGCCATTCAATGCAGCGAGCCAAGCCACGTCGCAGAGCCTCGAGACAACGCCTTTGGATCAGATTCAATGGCTGCCCCCGATTGAGACAAGCAACAAGATGCTCGCGCTCTGGAACAACTTCGCTGCCTCAGCCGCAAAGAATGGCTGGAGCAGGCCCGCGGAGCCCTTGTGGTTCATCAAGGCCGCCAGCAGCTACGGAGCCCATGGCGCGACCATTCCTGCGCCCCCCGAAGGTACGGGCCGGGTCGCCTACGAGGGAGAGCTCGCCATCGTGATCGGACGTCGCACACAGCGGGCCAGCGTTGAAGAGGCGCGGTCATCCATTTTTGGCTACAGCTGCGCCAACGATGTGACCGCCATCGAGTTGCTGAATCGCGACTCCAGCTTTGCACAGTGGTCGCGCGCCAAGGGCTTCGATGGTTTCGGCGTACTGGGTCCGGTCATCGAAACCGACTTCGACCCTGCTAGCGCACACGTGATCACGCGTGTCGATGGACGCGAACGGCAGAACTATCCGCTGTCGGACCTGTTCTTCGCACCGGCTGAACTGGTGAGTGCCTTGTCGCACGACCTGACCCTGGAGCCAGGAGATGTGATTCTGTGCGGTACCTCACTCGGCGTGCTGCCTATGAAGCCCGGTGCCCGCGTTGAAGTCGAGATCGGCGGTATCGGTAGCTTGACGAGCGTCTACGCAGGCTAGTCAGGCGATCGGCGTGACCGCTACCCTGCCCTGCTGGGTCTGCAGCGTACGGCCCAGCAGGCTGGCTAGCGCGTGGACGGCATCAATGTTCGGTGTAGCAACACCAGTGATGCGTCCGAGCTCGATCACGGCACCGACCAGGGCCTGAAGTTCGATGGCGCGGCCATGCTCGACATCCTGGAGCATGGAGGTCTTGTGAGCGCCGACGGCCTGAGCCCCTGCAATGCGCTTATCCAGCGACACCTTGAACTCCACACCGAGCTTTTCGCCAATCTGTTGGGCCTCGGTCATCATGGCGGCCGCCAGAGCGCGCGTGGGTTCAAAACTGCAGATGTCCTCCAGCGTGGCGTGCGTGAGCGCCGAGATCGGATTGAAGCTCAGGTTGCCCCAGAGCTTGACCCAGATCTCACCGCGGATGTCTTTTGAGACTGGCGACTTGAAGCCGGCGCGGATCATGGCCTGCGACAGGGCCTCAATGCGGGGGCTCCGACTGCCGTCGAGTTCGCCCAGCGTGAAGCGGTTGCCCTCGATCACCTTGACGACGCCAGGCTCGACGAGTTCGCTGGCCGGATAAACCACTGACCCGATGATGCGATCGGCCTCGATCTGTCGCGCGATGTTGCCGCCCGGATCGACGCTCTCGAGATGCTGGCCTTCCCAACTGCCACCGAGCTTTTGGAAGTACCACCAGGGCACCCCATTGATCATGGTCACGACCAGAGTTTCGGGACCGAAAAGATCGCGCAGTTGGGGCAAAAGATCGCCCACCTGATGGGCCTTGACTGTGAGGAAGACTGCATCCTGCGGCCCAGCCTCAGCGTAGTGCTGGACCGCCCGGACGTTGGGCGCATGGAGTTCGCTGCCGTCTTCAAGAATGAGCCGAAACCCGCGGGCATTGATGGCCTCGAGGTTGCGGTTGCGGGCGATGAAGGTAACTTCTTCGCCCGCAGCGGACAGACGAGCCCCCAGATAGCCGCCGATGGCACCGGCGCCGACAATCGCGATCTTCATGACGAAATCCTGATGAGTTGATCTCAGGGCGGTTGCTGGCGCACCTGCAACCGCCCCTTAGGTCAGACCGCGGGCGCTGGACGGCCGCGCATGCGGCTCAGGCCTGCACCAATGATCGGCCAGAACAGCATGAGCAGGGCCAGGGCCGTGAGCGAGCCCACGAGCGGATTGGCCCAGAAGATGCCCAGGCTGCCCTGCGACAGCAGCATGGCCTGACGGAAGCTCGACTCGGCCATGTCGCCCAGAACCAGCGCAAGAACCAGCGGCGCAAGCGGGTACTTGAGCTTCTTGAACAGATAACCGAAGACACCGAAGACAAGCATCATCCAGACATCGAACATGGAGCTATGCACGGTGTAGGCCCCGACCGCGCAGATGGCGATGATGACCGGCGCAATCACTGCAAAAGGAATGCGCAGGATGGCGGCCCACCATGGCACCGTGGTCAGCACGACGATCAGGCCCACCAGATTGCCCAGATACATCGAAGCGA
>JBEELY010000245.1:0-3025 GCA_041167925.1 Pseudomonadota bacterium
ATCCTTGAGACGGTACGTACCGGCGCTTCGGGCATTGCCCGCGGCGAACGCACCCTCAAGGCCTGAACGCTCGGGCTGCCCCTCCTTTCTGACATCGGGTCGGCCCGGCTTTTCTGCTCTCCTCCATCTTTCCCCCAAGGCCTTCCGCCTTCACTTCCACGAGAGATCCCTCATGAAAGTTTTCTACGACAAGGACTGCGACATCAAGCTCATCAAGGGCAAAAAAGTCGCCATCATTGGTTACGGCTCGCAGGGCCATGCCCATGCGCTCAACCTGAACGACTCCGGTGGCAAGGTGGTTGTGGGCGTGCGCAAGGGCGGCCCGTCCTGGGACAAGGTCAAGAAGGCAGGCCTGAAGGCCGACACCATCGCGAACGCCGTCAAGGGCGCCGACTTCATCATGATGCTCATGCCGGATGAGCACATTGCGGCCACCTATCGCGACGAGATCGAACCCAATATCAAAAAGGGCGCCACGCTCGCTTTTGCGCACGGATTCAACGTGCACTACGGCCAGGTCAGCCCGCGTGAGGATCTGGACGTGGTGATGGTCGCGCCCAAGGCGCCCGGCCATACCGTGCGTGGTACCTATGCCCAGGGTGGCGGTGTGCCCATGCTGGTGGCCATTCACCAGGATCGCAGCGGCGCGGCCCGTGACCTGGCCCTGTCCTACGCCTGTGCTATCGGCGGTGGTCGGGCAGGCATCATCGAGACCAACTTCCGCGAAGAGACCGAGACCGATCTCTTCGGTGAGCAGGCTGTGCTTTGCGGTGGTACGGTGGAGCTCATCAAGGCGGGCTTCGAGACCCTGGTCGAAGCAGGTTATGCACCTGAAATGGCCTATTTCGAGTGCCTGCACGAACTCAAGCTGATTGTCGACCTGATTTATGAGGGCGGCATCGCCAACATGAACTACTCGATCTCGAACAACGCAGAGTTCGGTGAGTACGAGACCGGTCCGAAGGTCATCACGGCCGAGACCAAAGCGGTCATGAAGCAGGTGCTGGCCGACATCCAGACCGGTGATTACGCCAAGCGCTTTATCCTGGAGAACCGGGCGGGTGCACCCACGCTGCTGTCGCGTCGTCGTCTGACGGCCGAACACCCGATCGAGCAGGTCGGCGAGCAGCTTCGTGCCATGATGCCCTGGATCAAGGCCAACAAGCTGGTTGATCGGTCGCGCAACTGACCGTATCCGCACAGTAATAACGAGGGGGCGAGATGGCTGGGGCACCCCGCTGGAAGCGGCGCCGTAGCGCCGGGCGCAACCCCGGGCGGGGGCACGTTGCTGATGGATTCGGGCATCCTGAACAGAATGCCGATCAACGCAGCCTGGCGGCGGGCGAGCCTCGGGCTGACTTTCGGACAGATCGCGATTCAGCCGTCTTGTCCGAGAGCGGCCTGACCGAGCCCCGTCGCCCCTCTCGTCTGCGCGCCAGGGGCATTTACCTTCTCCCGAACGCCTTCACTACCGGTAATCTGTTTGCGGGGTTTTTCGCCATTGTCCAAGCAATGGCAGGCCGCTTTGATGTCGCTGCGGCTGCAATCTTCGTGGCAATGGTGCTCGACAGTCTTGATGGCCGCGTCGCCAGGCTGACCAACACCCAGAGCGCATTTGGTGAACAGTACGACTCCATGTCAGACATGGTCTCGTTCGGTGCGGCGCCGGCACTCATTATTTACGAGTGGTCGCTCCGGGGGATGGGCAAGCTCGGATGGCTGGCTGCCTTTGTTTATGTCGCCGGAGCGGCGCTTCGACTGTCGCGCTTTAACACCAACATCCGCGTGGTGGATAAAAGGTTCTTCCAGGGATTGCCGAGTCCGGCGGCTGCGGCACTCGTTGCAGGCCTGGTCTGGTTGGCGACAGACCTCAGGGAAACCCGCTGGATCGACGCGACTGGTAAGGAGCTGGCCTGGCTCGCATGGTCGGTCACTGTATATGCCGGCGTCACCATGTTCTCCAACGCGCCGTTTTACAGTTTCAAGGACATCAACCTCAAGAAAACGGTGCCCTACGTTGTCCTTCCTCTGATCGTTCTCGCTTTTGTGCTGGTGTCCTCCGACCCACCCTCGGTCCTGTTTTTCCTTTTTGTGGTCTATGCCATCTCGGGATACGTGATCTGGGCCATGAGGGCGCTAAGAGCCAGGCGTTTGAAGTCAGGCTAAAATAGCGGGTTATCCAAAGCCAACGCTTAATCCTCATGGCCTTCGTGCGCCAATCACCGACTTCATCAAGCAATCAGGCCACACCTGGCGCGGCGCAACTGCATCGCCCGGGGTCGTCTGCCGGGCCTCTGGTTCTGGGAAACTGGAAGATGCACGGCAGCATCGAGATGGCCGAGGAATTGCTTTGCGCCCTCGCACAGGGGGCCGCCCGGTATGTATCTGTCGGCATGGGGGTCTGCCCGCCTTATCCCTATCTTGGGCTGGCTGCGGCGCGCCTCAGTGGCACCAGCATGGCATGGGGGGCGCAAGATCTCAGTGCGCATGCCGCCGGGGCCTTCACGGGTGAGGTCAGTGCAGCCATGCTGCGCGATCTTGGTTGTACCTGGGTGCTCGTGGGGCATTCCGAGCGTCGCAGCCTCCATGGCGAAACCGATGCCGTCGTGGCCGCCAAACTCGATCGTGCCCTTGAGGCAGCGCTTGTGCCTGTCATCTGCATCGGTGAGAGCCTTGCCGAGCGCGAGGCCCATCAAACCGAGGCTGTCGTTGCCCGCCAGGTCGATGCGGTCCTTCCGTCGCTCATGCGTGCTGCGCAGGCGGGGGCCCCGGTGGTGCTGGCCTATGAACCGGTCTGGGCGATCGGGACGGGTCTGACCGCCACGCCTGAGCAGGCTCAGCAGGTACATGCTTTTGTGCGTGCTCGACTCATGGCTGCAGGCATGACCTCAGCCCACCAGGTGCCCATTCTTTACGGTGGCTCGGTCAAGCCCTCCAATGCGCCTGAGTTGTTTGCGCAGCCCGATGTCGATGGCGGGCTGATTGGCGGCGCTTCGCTGGTGGCGTCCGATTTTCTTGCGATCGT
>JBEELY010000257.1:0-4903 GCA_041167925.1 Pseudomonadota bacterium
GGGATCCTGTGGATGGGGATCAGAAGCGGAAGTGGGCGAAGGCCTTGTTGGCCTCGGCCATGCGGTGAACCTCGTCACGACGCTTGACGGCGCCGCCGCGATTTTCGGCGGCCTCAAGCAGCTCGTTGGCCAGACGCTGACCCATGGACTTCTCGCCGCGCTTCTTGGCCGCTTCACGCAGCCAGCGCATGGCGAGCGCCATACGGCGCACGGGGCGGATTTCGACCGGCACCTGGTAGTTGGCACCACCCACACGGCGGCTCTTGACCTCGACCATGGGGCGGGCGTTATTCAGGGCTTGCGCGAACACTTCAAGAGGGTCCTTGCCGGACTTGGTCTTGATGCTTTCGAGCGCGCCATAGAGCATGCGCTCGGCAACGGCCTTCTTGCCCGAGAGCATCAGGACGTTGACGAACTTGGTGACTTCCTGGCTGCCATAAATGGGATCGGGCAGGACATCACGCTTGGGGACTTCACGACGACGGGGCATGGTTCACCTCTCAATGATTCAGCCGGAAGGTTTCCCTTCCATGACCATTCGACCAATCTCTTACCGATTCAGGCAGTTCAATGCCAGAAAGCAGGAGCACTCGGGAACGGTCGCTTACTCGACGGGACCGGAGGATTCCGGCTTGCCGCCATGACGGGTCTGTAGACCCCGAAAAGCCCGGTCGGTCTGACCGGGCCGAAAACCGCGAAAAGAAACGACCTGAAAAACACTCAGCCAAAAGCGGCCCGCAAGCCGCTCGGGCATCAGGCCTTCTTGGGACGCTTGGCGCCGTACTTGGAACGCGATTGCTTGCGGTCCTTGACGCCCTGCAGGTCGAGCGAGCCGCGCACGATGTGGTAGCGCACGCCGGGCAGGTCTTTAACTCGGCCACCACGGATCAGAACCACCGAGTGCTCCTGAAGGTTGTGACCCTCACCGCCGATGTAGCTGATCACCTCGAAGCCGTTGGTCAGACGCACCTTGGCCACCTTACGAAGCGCAGAGTTAGGCTTCTTGGGGGTGGTGGTATAGACGCGGGTGCATACGCCACGGCGCTGGGGAGACTCCTGCAGCGCAGGGCTCTTGCTCTTGGCGTGGGCCAGTTCGCGGGGCTTGCGAACAAGCTGATTGATGGTGGGCATAGGACGTTGGATCCGGATGAAAAACAAAAAGCCCGGGGTTTCGTAGCCCCGGGCTCTTTGTGGCACACCATCGCCAGTGGCTTGCTCCGCAAGGCGGAGCGTCTGGGCGAACGGTGCAGGCAAAGAGCGCCGGGATGTAAATCCCGCAGAGCCGAAGATTATAAGCAGAGCGGCAGACTGCCGTCAAATGATGTCGGGTTGACCGAACACGCCACCGCAGCGAGGATCACTGCGGCAGAGCGCGAGGCGGGCACACCTCAGACCTGTTCTCCCTCCATGCCGGCGGACTGCTCCTGCTGCTGACGGGCAAGCTCTTCGGGATTCATGAAGGCAGCTTCAGCTGCAGCCAGCGCCTGCTGTTCCTGGGCCTCAACCGACTCCTTGTCGCGACGCGCGCGATGGAAAGCCAGTCCGGTGCCCGCGGGGATCAGACGACCCACGATGACGTTTTCCTTGAGGCCCCGCAGATCGTCGCGCTTGCCCATGATGGCCGCTTCGGTCAGCACCCGCGTGGTCTCCTGGAAGGAGGCTGCGGAGATGAAGGAATCGGTCGAGAGCGAAGCCTTGGTGATGCCGAGCAGGATGTTCTCGTAGGTTGCGGGAATCTTGCCGGCTGCGATCGCCTTATCGTTTTCGTCGAGCAGTTCGGAGCGTTCCACCTGCTCGCCGGTGATGAAGGGGGCGTCACCCGGCTGGACGATCTGCACACGACGCAGCATCTGGCGAACGATCACCTCGATGTGCTTGTCGTTGATCTTCACGCCCTGCAGGCGGTAGACATCCTGGACTTCGTCGACGATATAGCGGGCCAGTTCCTCGATGCCCTGCAGACGAAGAATGTCGTGAGGATCAGCCGGGCCGTCGACAATCAGCTCGCCCTTGTTGACCACCTGACCATCGTGCACCAGCACGTTCTTGTCCTTGGGGATCAGGAACTCGTGGGCGGTGCCATCGACATCGGTGATCACCAGTCTCTGTTTGCCCTTGGTGTCCTTGCCGAAGGAAACGGTACCGGTGACCTCGGCCAGCATGCCGGCATCCTTGGGCGCACGCGCCTCGAAGAGCTCGGCCACGCGCGGCAGACCGCCAGTGATGTCCCGGTTTTTCTGGGATTCTTGCGGAATACGGGCCAGCACTTCGCCCACACCCACCACCTGACCATCGCGCACGGTGATCAGGGCGCCCACCGGGAAGGAGATGGTCACGGCATGGTCGGTGCCGGGGATGCAGACTTCCTGGCCATCGGCGCCGATCAGCTTGACCTGGGGCCGCAGGCCCTTGGTGGCCGTGGTACGGCGCTTGGCATCAATGACCACCAGGGTGGACAGGCCGGTGACGTCGTCAATCTGCTTGGCGACTGTTACGCCTTCTTCGACGTTCTCAAACTTCACGGTGCCACCATGCTCGGTGACGATCGGACGCGTGAGCGCATCCCAGGTCGCGAGGATGGTGCCTGCTCGGATGGTCTGATCGGCTGCTACCGCCATGATGGCGCCATAGGGCACCTTGTGACGCTCGCGCTCTCGGCCGGCGTCGTCCTGGATGATGACTTCGCCCGAACGCGAGATGATGACCTGCTCGCCTTTGGCATTGGTGACCGAGCGCATGCTGGGCGAGAAGCGCACGATGCCGTTGGACTTGGCTTCGACGCTGCTAGCCACGGCGGCACGCGATGCGGCGCCGCCGATGTGGAAGGTCCGCATCGTGAGCTGGGTGCCTGGCTCACCAATCGACTGGGCAGCGATCACACCCACGGCTTCGCCAGAGTTGACCAGCGAACCGCGGCCCAGATCACGTCCGTAGCACTTGGCACACAGGCCATAACGGGTGTCGCAGGTGAGCGGCGTGCGCACGCGGACTTCGTCGATGCCCAGAGCCTCGATGGCCTCAACCGCATCTTCATCGAGCAGGGTGCCCGATTCGTAGACGGTTTCCTGAGTCTCGGGATTGACCACGTCGGCCACGGCCACGCGACCGAGGATTCGATCACGCAGGGCTTCGATGACCTCACCACCCTCGACCAGGGCTCGCATCGCCACGCCATTGGTGGTGCCGCAGTCGTCCTCGACCACCACCAGATCCTGGGTAACGTCGACCAGACGGCGGGTGAGATAGCCCGAGTTGGCGGTCTTGAGCGCGGTGTCGGCCAGACCCTTGCGGGCGCCGTGCGTCGAGATGAAGTACTGAAGCACGTTCAGGCCTTCACGGAAGTTTGCGGTAATCGGCGTCTCGATGATCGAGCCATCCGGCTTGGCCATCAGGCCTCGCATGCCCGCAAGCTGGCGGATCTGAGCGGCGGAGCCGCGCGCACCGGAGTCGGCCATCATGTAGATGGCGTTGAAGGACTCCTGGTCGACCTCCTTGCCATGACGGTCGGTGACCTTTTGTACGCGCAGTTGCTCCATCATGGCCTTGCCGACTTCGTCACCGGCCTTGGACCAGATGTCAACCACCTTGTTGTAGCGCTCGCCCTGGGTCACCAGACCCGAGGTGTACTGCTGCTCGATTTCTTTGACTTCGGCTTCGGCCGCAGCCAGCAGCGTGGTCTTCTGGGGCGGCACCAGCATGTCGTTGATGGCAATCGAGATGCCTGCGCGGGTGGCCAGCCGGAAGCCGTACTGCATCAGCTGGTCGGCAAAGATGACCGTGTCACGCAGACCGCAGCGGCGGAAAGAAGCATTGATCAGGCGCGAGATTTCTTTCTTTTTGAGGGCCTTGTTGATCAGCGCAAACGGCAGGCCGCGGGGCAGGATCTCGGACATCAGGGCACGACCGACCGTGGTCTCGGCGCGGATGGGCCGGGGCGTGATTTCGCCCGTGGCGCGGTCGCGATCGTATTCGGTCAGACGCACGGTGATTCGGGTGCCGAGTTCGACCTCACGGTTGTCGTAGGCGCACTGCACCTCGGTCACGTTCGAGAAGAACATGCCCTCGTTCTTGCCGTTGGTCTTCTCGCGGGTGGTGTAGTACAGACCCAGCACGATGTCCTGCGAAGGAACGATCGAGGGCTCACCGTTAGAGGGGAACAGCACGTTGTTGGAGGCGAGCATCAGGGCGCGCGCCTCAAGCTGGGCCTCGATGGACAGCGGCACGTGCACGGCCATCTGGTCGCCGTCGAAGTCGGCGTTGAAGGCCGCGCACACCAGCGGATGCAGCTGGATGGCCTTGCCCTCAATCAGCACCGGCTCGAAGGCCTGAATGCCCAGACGGTGCAGCGTGGGCGCACGGTTGAGCATGACCGGATGCTCGCGGATCACCTCTTCCAGGATGTCCCACACGATGGGCTCCTGGTTTTCCACGTGCTTTTTGGCCTGCTTGATGGTGGTGGCCACCCCCATGGTCTCAAGCTTGTGGAAGATGAAGGGCTTGAAGAGCTCGAGCGCCATCAGTTTGGGCAGACCGCACTGATGCAGCTTGAGCTGCGGGCCCACCACGATCACGGAACGGCCGGAGTAGTCGACGCGCTTGCCCAGCAGGTTCTGACGGAAGCGACCGCCCTTGCCCTTGATCATGTCGGCCAGGGACTTGAGCGCACGCTTGTTGGCACCGGTCATGGCCTTGCCGCGACGGCCATTGTCGAGCAGGGAGTCGACCGATTCCTGCAGCATGCGCTTTTCGTTGCGCACGATGATCTCGGGCGCCTTCAGCTCCAGCAGCCGCTTCAGACGGTTGTTACGGTTGATGACCCGACGGTACAGGTCATTCAGATCGGAGGTGGCGAAACGCCCGCCATCCAGCGGCACGAGCGGACGCAGCTCGGGCGGCAGCACCG
>JBEELY010000316.1:0-4056 GCA_041167925.1 Pseudomonadota bacterium
GAGGTGGATCGCGTTAATGCCAAGTTTGCCCGGGTGGAGCAGGTCAAGAAATTCCGTCTGCTCGAAACCCAGCTCACCGCCGAGGATGAAGAGCTCACCCCCACCATGAAGCTCAAGCGCAGCTTCGTGCAAAAGAAGTACGCCGATCTGATCGAAGGCATGTACAGAGACTGAATTTCTGTTTCTCTTGCAGGCCCGTTCCCGACCTGCTGACCCAACCCGCTTTCCCCACCTCGCCACACCGGCGACATCCACAGGAGACTCGAGTGAATCTGACCAAACGGACCACCCTGGCCCTGGGCATCCTGGCCATGTCGGCCGGACTGGCCCATGCGCACAACCACGCGCCCGGCATCACCAAGGGCGAAATTCTGATCGGCACCATCCAGGATCTGTCGGGTCCGATCGCGGCCTTCGGCAAGCAGTCGCGCAACGGCATGCAGCTGCGCGTTGATGAAATCAACGAGCAGGGCGGCATCAACGGCCGCAAGCTCAAGCTGGTGGTTGAAGACAACGGCTACGATCCGCGCAAAGCCGTGCTGTCCGCCCAGAAGCTGGTCAATCGCGACAAGGTCTTCGCGGTGGTGGGCCACATGGGCACGGCGCACAACAATGCAGCCATGCCGATCCAGTTTGAAAAAGGCGTGATCAACTTCCTGCCGATCACCGCCGCGCGCGAGATGTACGAGCCCTTCCACAAGCTCAAGTTCTCGTTTGCCGCCACCTACTTCGATCAGATGCGTGCTGGCCTGCCGCTCATGTTCAAGAACAAGAACTATGAGAAGCCCTGCATCATTTATCAGGATGATGAGTTCGGCCTCGAGGTGCTGCGTGGCGCCGAAGATGCGCTCAAGACGCTGGGCAAATCCTTCACCGAGAAGACCAGCTACAAGCGGGGCGCAACCGACTTCTCGTCGCAGGTGGCCCGTATGAAGAGCGCTGGCTGCGACCTGGTCGTGACCGGCACCATCATCCGCGAAACCATCGGCACCATCGGCGAGGCGCGCAAGACCGGCTACTCTCCCGACTTCTTTGGTTCGAGCGCGGCCTACACCGACCTGATCCACAAACTCGGCGGCAAGGCCATGGACGGCTTCTATGCCATGCACACCGCGCAGCAACCGTATCCGGATGACAAGGACGACAAGATCCGGTTCTGGTCGGCCAAGTACCGCACCAAGTTCAATGAAGAGCCCACGGTCTTCTCGGCCTACGGCTACACCATCATTGATACCTTTGCCGCAGCGGCTCGCGTGGCTGGCAACAATCTGAACACCGACACCTTCATCAAGGCCCTGGAAACCACCAAGTTCCCAGGCGACATGTTCGGCAGCCCGCCCTTCAACTTCAAGCCCGACTTCCGTCTGGGCAATGATCAGAGCCGCATGTCTCAGATCAAGGACGGCCGCTGGGTGCCCGTGAGCGATTACCTGCCGGTGCCCAAGCACAGCAAGTGATCTGGCTCAGAGTAATCTGACTCGCTCTGACTCGGGCGTTGTCCGGGTCAGGTCGGTGAGCGCAGATGCAGCCGGTCAGTACAGATGCAACAAGGCCGCCCTCGGGCGGCTTTGTTGTTTTTATCGGTACAAGCGCGCCGCGCCGCGCAGAATCTCCTGGGCTGCAGTGGCGCCGAGCGCCCGCTCCAGCGGTCTCCAGGTACTCAAGAGATCGGGCTGTTCTTTCGGGCTGAAGAGGGTGTGCGGCCAGTCGGACCCCCAGAGCAGATGGTCTCCAAACACCGTGGCCAGACGCTGCACCACAGGGATGAGATCGTCATGCGGCGCCACGGACTGCAATCGGTACCAGCCCGAAAGCTTGATCCAGGCGCCCTGCCCGGCCAGATCTTGCAGGCACTGCCAAAGCTGGCGCGCACCAGCGTCTACATCAAGGCGCGCATCGCCATGCGCCGCACCGTGCGGATCGCCCTGCGCGCCACCATCCGCACCACCGTGCGAATCACTGTGCACTTCGCTCGCTTGAGGCCGATGGGCCGGGGTCAGCCCGCCCAGATGATCCAGCACCGCCACCACCCCGCTGCCTCGATGCCATTGGGCGATCTGCGCCAAGTATTCTGGCCGGGTGTACCACTGCAGGTGCCAGCCCATCGATTGCAGCAAGGGCAGCAAGACCTGCATACGCTGTCCGATCGCAGCGAGATCACTGCCTTCGCCCTGCGGCGATACGCAGTTCAGGCGCACGCCGCGCACGCCCAGGTCATGCAGTGCGCGCAGGTCCTTCGGGGTCTGCGACGATAGCCACTCACCCGGCACCACCACGGCCCGATGCCGGCCCTGTCCGCGTTCGAGCGCCTTCAGTAGCACGGCATGATCCTGGCCGTAGACGCTGGGCTGCACCAGCACCAGATGACCGACACCCAAGCGCTCGCGGGCCTCGGTCTCAATCAGCTCCAGCGGTCGATGCGCCGGCTGGTAATGCCCAGGCCGCACCGGCACCGCCTCATCAAAGACATGCAGATGGGTATCCCAGCCAGCATCCATCAGGCCTGACGAATGCCTCTTTCCCGCACCACCCGACCCCACAAGGCCATCTGGTCTTTCACAAAGCGATCGGCATCGCCGCTGAAGGCATCCCCACCCAGACTACGGATGCGACCTAGCACCTCGACATCGGCCATGGCCTTGTTGAGGGCGGACACCAGCGCAGTCTTCACCTCCGGGGAGATCCCTGAAGGCGCGAAGACCGGGTTCCACTCAAGCACCTCATGGCCTCGCACACCAGCCTCGGCGGTGGTGGGCACCTCGGGCAGCATGCGGCAGCGTACGGCCGCAGTGACCGCAAGGGCGCGCAACTTGCCTGCCTTGATGGAAGCAAGCCCCGAGGCGACGTTGGCAAAGAACAGGGGCACCTGACCGCCCATCACATCGGTGAGTGCCGGCGCGCCGCCTTTGTAGGGCACATGCAGCAACTGAACCTTGGCAAGCTGCTCAAAGAGCGCGCCTGCAAGGTGTTGCGCAGAACCATTGCCTGACGAAGCATAGGCGAGCGCGCCAGGCCGTGCGCGGGCCATCCGCAGCACATCGGCCACATCCCGGGCCTCAAAGCTCGGCGTGCAGACCAGTACATTCGGAAACTGTGCCACCACGCCCAGGGTCGTGAAGGCAGACGCGGCGTCGTAGGGCAGCTTTGCGAACAAGGCAGGATTCACCGCAAACGACGAGGCATCGAGCATGAGCACACTGCCATCGGTCGGTGCACGCGCTACATGCTGGGCTGCAATGGTTCCGCTGGCGCCCGGGCGATTCTCAACCACCACCGCCTGCCCGAGCGCCTCGGCCATGCGCGGCGCAATCAGGCGTGCCATGGCATCGGCGCCACCGCCTGCCGGATAGGTCACCACCAGGGAAATCGGCTTGCCTCCAGCGATGGCCGCCCGTGCTCGCGACATCGGCAAGGCGAGCAGTGCTGGCGCGACCATCGAGGACGCAATCAGGGTACGACGTGTCTGCATGATTCAGCGCCCCTTGCGCAACAATTTGCCGGGCAGCGGCCCGTGCACGGTTCCACTTTCATTGGCCACCCTCACGCCATTGACCCACACGCCGTGCACGCCACGCGATTGCGTGACGACGCGGGTGGCGGCGGCGGGCAGGTCATTGGCCCTTGAGCGCGATCCTCGTCCGACGTTGGACGGATCAAAGAGCAGCAGGTCGGCCGCCTTGCCAGCCGCGATGACACCGCGATCCTGGATGCCGAAGAACTCGGCCTGCGCGCTGGTGAGGCGTCGCACCGCCTCAGGCAGGGGCATGATGCCGCGATCGCGGACCCAGTGCCCCATCAGGTGAAGGCCGAAGCCCGAATCATCCAGAAAAGACAGATGCGCGCCCGCATCGGAGAGCGACACCAGGCTTTCCTCATGGGTGAGCAGCTGACTGACCGCCTGCTCATCATGGTTGAAGGCGCATAGCGAAAAGAGCGTGCCCAGATCCTCTGCAATGGCCAGATCAACCAGGGCATCGAGCGGATCCTTGCCCAGTTCGGCCGCAATGCTGCCAATGGTGCGATCCACAAAGCGCTGATGCTCAGGGCGAACCACCT
>JBEELY010000448.1:0-5165 GCA_041167925.1 Pseudomonadota bacterium
CCCCTCAAACCGTCGATACCGAAAACCGCAGGGCTTCATGTCTTCCACCGACTGGGTGGCTTTCACCCGCAGGGTGGGGGCTGCGCTCGCACAACAACGCCGCAGCCGGGGACTGTCACAGCAGCAGGTGGGCGAAGCCATTGGAGTGGAGCCCGAGACGGTCTCGCGCATGGAAACCGGGGTGATCAGCCCCTCGCTCAAGCGCCTGCATCAGTTGGCCGAGGTACTCGATTGCCCTGTGGAAGCACTGCTGGGGTCAGCCTCAGCCCATCCGCATGACCTGATCAATCGGCTGAGCGAGCATCTGGCCCCCTTGTCGGAGCGTGAACGCAGCTTCGTGATTCAGCAGAGCGTGTCTCTCGCGGCTTGGCTGGCCGGGCGCGAGCCGGGTTGGCTTGTGGGTGCGCGGATCGAGCGGGGTGAGCGCCTGCTTTCGGGTTCTGCACCTGGGTTGGGCGTGACCAGGATCCGGGTTCAGGACGCTTCGGATGCCGCATCGACCGATGCCGGTTTCAGCGGTCGTCGGTCTCGCAAGACTCCGGACGAAGACGGTCCGCTGCCCTGAGGCTGAATAGGCCGAAGGCCTGCGGCCTTGCCGAAGGCGCTCTGCGCCGCGGACCACGGCGCTGGGCTGCTCGCCTCAGACCCGGGCCTTGACCGCCTCGACCACGGCCTGAGCGGTGATGCCGAAATGGGCATAGAGGTCTTTGGCCGGGGCGGATTCGCCGAAGGTGGCCATACCGACCACCGCACCCTGGCGACCCACGTACTTGTGCCAGAAGTCGGGCTGTGCCGCCTCGACAGCCACCGCCGGCAGGCCGGGCGGCAGCACTGCATCTTGCCAGGCGGCGTCCTGACGGTCGAAGACATTGGTGCTGGGCATGGACACCACACGCACCGCAATGCCCTGCTGGGCGAGCACGGCCTGTGCATCAAGCGCAATGCTCAGTTCGGAACCGGTGGCCAGAATGACGGCGCGTGCGCCCGCGGCATCCGACAGCACATAGCCACCGCGCCGGATCTGGGGCACGAGGTCCATGCGTGCGGCCACCTGCGGCAGGTTCTGGCGCGACAGAGCCAAGGCGCTGGGGCCATCGCGTCGCTCGACAGCACAGGCCCATGCCACCGCGGTTTCAAGGCCATCGGCCGGACGCCAGACATCGAGCCCGGGAATGATGCGCAGGCTGGGGATCTGCTCGACCGACTGGTGGGTGGGGCCGTCTTCGCCCAGCCCGATGGAGTCGTGGGTAAAGACATGCACCACGCGCAGCTTCATGAGCGCGGCCATACGGATGGCATTGCGGCTGTAGTCGCTAAAGGTGAGGAAGGTGCCGCCATAGGGCAGCAGCCCGCCATGCAGGGCCATGCCGTTCATCATGGCGGCCATGCCGAATTCGCGCACGCCATACGACAGGTGGTTGCCGCGCACGTCACGCTTGGCGGTGATGCAGCCCTTGAAGTTGGTGAGGTTGGAGCCGGTGAGATCGGCGCTGCCTCCAAAGAACTCGGGCAGCAGGGGCGCCAGAGCATCCAGTGCATTCTGGCTAGCCTTGCGGGTGGCGATCGCGTCAGTTTTTGCGGCAATGCCTTCCAGGGCAGTGTTCAGGCGCGAGTTCCAGTCGGTGGGCAACTCGCCCGACATGCGCCGCTTGAATTCGGCCGCCAGCGCAGGAAAGCGGGCGGCATAGGCTTCGAACCGGGTGGTCCAGGCGGCTTGCGCGGCAGCACCCTGCGGGCGGGCATCCCAGGCCTGAGCAATATCGGCAGGCACTTCAAAGGGGCCTGCTTCCCAGCCCAGCGCCGCGCGCGTGGCGGCCACTTCGGCTGCGCCGAGCGCAGCGCCATGGACATCATGCGTGCCCGCCTTGTTGGGCGAGCCCTGCCCGATCACGGTACGACAGCAGATGAGGGTGGGTTTGCCATCGGCCCGCTGCGCTTGTTCGCGCGCGGCGGTCACGGCAGCGCTCACAGCAGACGCATCGTGGCCATCGATCCCTGCGATCACATTCCAGCCATAGGCCGCAAAACGCGCGGGCGTATCGTCGGTGAACCAGCCCTCGACATGGCCGTCGATGGAGATGCCGTTGTCGTCGTAAAAGGCGATGAGCTTGGATAGGCGCAGCGTGCCTGCGAGTGAGCACACCTCGTGGCTGATGCCTTCCATGAGGCAGCCATCGCCCAGGAAGGCATAGGTATGGTGGTCAACGATCTCGAAGGCCTGGCCATCAACCGTCTGATTGAACTCGGCCGCAAGCAGCTTTTCGGCCAGCGCCATGCCCACCGCATTGGCGATGCCCTGTCCCAGCGGGCCAGTGGTGGTTTCGACGCCCGCTGTGATGCCCACTTCGGGATGGCCTGGGGTTTTCGAGTGCAACTGCCGAAAGCGCCGGATCTCGCTCATGGGCAGGTCATAGCCGGTGAGATGCAGCAGGGCATAGATCAGCATCGAGCCATGGCCGTTGGAGAGCACGAAGCGATCGCGGTCGGGCCAGTGCGGATCGGTCGGATTGTGGCGCAGGTGGCGGTTCCAGAGGACCTCGGCGATTTCGGCCATGCCCATGGGCGCACCCGGATGGCCGGACTTGGCCTGCTCGATGGCATCGACCGAGAGCATGCGGATCGCGTTGGCCATGCGACGGGCAAGTTCGGGCGCGGGGGCGGGGCGGCTGGAGACAGTCATGGCAGAGGGGGCAGGGTCTGGGAGATGGAGAGGTCGGAGCGGTGGACGCGGCTTGGCGCGCGGGCGATGCGAGGGTGTGTGGGATGCGTATTTTCGCTGGATCAAAAACCTGAATCAGAGGGCCCCGAGGGCCCGCTTGCGGCGCTCCATCATGCGCCAGATGAAGGGGGTGAAGATCAGTTGCATGGCCAGCTCCATTTTGCCGCCCGGCACCACCACGGTATTGGCGCGCGACATCCAGGAGCCGTTGATCATGTTGAGCAGGTAAGGAAAGTCGATGCCTTTGGGGTTGGCGAAACGGATCACCACCATGCTCTCATCGGCCGAAGGAATATCGCGCGCAATGAAGGGGTTGGAGGTATCGACCACAGGCACGCGCTGGAAGTTGACATGGGTATGCGCGAACTGCGGGACGATGTAATTCACGTAATCGGGCATGCGTCGCAGGATGGTGTCGGTTACGGCTTCGGCCGAGTAGCCCCGGACATGCTTGTCACGCCACAGCTTCTGAATCCATTCGAGGTTGATGACCGGCACCACGCCGATGAGCAGGTCGGGATGCCGGGCGATGTTCACCTCGGGCGTGACCACGGCGCCATGCAGGCCTTCGTAGAACAGCAGGTCGGTATCGGCCGGAACGTCTTCCCATGCGGTAAAGGTTCCGGGCTCCTGATTGTACGGCGCGGCCTCGACCGGATCATGCAGATACCGCCGCCGACGCCCGGTGCCCGTTTCACCATAGCTGCGAAAGAGCGTCTCGAGCTCGGCAAACAGGTTGTTTTCGACACCGAAATGGCTGAAGTGCTTATTGCCCGCCTTTTCTGCTTCGGCCTGACGCTGGCGCATCTCCTTGCGATCGAAGCGATGAAAGCTGTCGCCCTCAATGACCGCTGCCTTGACCGCCTCGCGGCGAAAGATGTTTTCGAAGGTGCGGGTCACCGAGGAGGTACCCGCCCCCGAGGAGCCCGTGATGGCAATGATGGGGTGACGTTCGGACATGGCGATAGGAGGAAGAGTCAGTCTCTGAACAGGCCGCGTTCGGCAAAGAGGGGGGTTTCGGGCCCGTTTTTGGCGGGCTCCTGGTGGTAGCGCTCGATGCGCTCGACCTCATGGCGTGAGCCGAAGATCAGCGGAATGCGCTGGTGTAGCGCGCTGGGCTGTACGCCGAGCATCGCCTGTCGTCCGGTGCTGCACCGTCCTCCGGCCTGCTCCATGATCATGCCGATCGGATTGGCCTCGTAGAGCAGCCGCAGCCGGCCGGCCTTGGTCGGATCCTTGGTGTCGCGCGGATACATGAACACGCCACCGCGCATCAGGATGCGATGCGCTTCGGCCACCATGCTCGCGATCCAGCGCATGTTGAAGTCCTTGCCGCGCGGACCGGTTCTGCCGGCCAGGCACTCATCCACATAGCGTCGGATGGGTGCCTCCCAGAAGCGGCTATTCGAAGAATTGATCGCGAACTCCTGCGTGTCGACCGGCACCCGGATCTCGGGATGGGTGAGAACGAATTCGCCCAGATTCGGATTGAGCGTGAAGCCGGCCACGCCATTACCCACCGTGAGTACGAGCATCGTGGCAGGCCCGTAGATCGCATAGCCCGCAGCGATCTGCTGCGCGCCTGGCTGCAGGAAGTCGGCCTCGGTCACGTCGCGCCCGCTGTCGATCACGTCCTGGGGGGCCCGCAGGATGGAAAAGATGCTGCCCACCGAGACATTGACATCGATGTTTGAAGAGCCATCGAGCGGATCGAAGATCAGCAGGTATTTGCCGCGAGGATAGGCTTGCGGAATCTGGCGGGGCTCGTCCATTTCCTCGGAGGCCAGGCCGGCGAGGTGGCCGTTCCACTCGTTCATGCGGATGAAGACCTCGTTGCTCAAGACATCCAGCGGCTTTTGCACCTCGCCCTGAATATTGACCTCACCCGCAATGGCCTGCGCCGGGTCGCCCAGATTGCCCATGGCCACCAGCCTTGCAATCGCCTTGCAGGCGAGCGAGACGTCGAGCAGGAGGGCGTTGAGATCACCGCTGGCGCCGGGGAAGCGGCGGCGCTCCTCGATCAGATAGCGGGTGAGGGTCCAGCGATGGCTCAGCGGCATGATGGGTCTGTGGAGGAGGAAGTTTTTTTCGAGGGCCGGATCGTCGAATGCGTTCGAACTCGGTCGAAGTGGGTCGAATTCAGGCGGCCACCCTCAGACTGTCATGCCAGTGGCGCAGATCACCCACTGTCACACCGAGAAGGTTGGGCATTTGGCGCAAGGCCTGTGTGAAATCCTGCCCAGAAGTGAAACGGGTGGGGGTCACCAGGGTGGCCAACCCGGCGGCGTGGGCCGCCTGCAGACCGTTGGCCGAGTCTTCGAAGGCCAGGCAATCCTGGGCATCGAGTTGCAGTCGGGCCAACGCCTGCAGATAGACCTGAGGGTCGGGTTTCTTGCGCGGCGCGCTCTGGGCATGCTCGATCACCTCGAATCGGTGTGTCCAGTCC
>JBEELY010000457.1:0-8422 GCA_041167925.1 Pseudomonadota bacterium
CCCCGGAGCGGGTCGGACGATCGCTGCGGGTGCCTGCACCCGGGGAGGAAGGTCCGGACTCCGGCGGGCAGGGTGCTGGCTAACGGCCAGGCGTCAGGTTCGGTGCTTCGGCAGCGGGCAGGGCGACGGACAGTGGCACAGAAAACAAACCGCCCAAGCGGCCTTCAGGTCGCCGGCAAGGGTGAAAAGGTGGGGCAAGAGCCCACCGCATGGCTGGTGACAGTCATGGCACGCTAAACCCCACCCGGAGCAACACCGCATAGGCACGCGCGCGGCCGTCAGGCTGCACAGGACGCCCCTCCGAGCGTGCGGGTTGGTGGCTAGAGCCCCGGAGTAATCCGGGGCCCAGAGGAATGATCGTCGGCCGGGCAACCGGCTCACAGAATCCGGCCTACAGACCCGCTCCACTTCCAATCTTCTGAACCCGCTTGAGAATCAATTGTCAACGGATTGATTCTTATCATTCTTTTTTAATTTACTGTATTTAATTACAGTCCAGCAGGACAGGCTAAGTGCTTGTCCTGATTGAAGAAATTCGGGTTTGCCTTGACCGGAACCGCCCTTTTCCGTAGAGTGGAAAAAAGTGTGAAAAAGTGGCTGAAAGTGGGTTTTCAACCCGGTTTCAGAGGGTCCAGGTCCGCATTCCGGCAAGCATGCCGTGCAGGTGTTCATGTTTCAGGGTCGTTCAGCGTTGTCGCTTGATGCCAAGGGTCGCATGTCGATGCCCTCGCGGCATCGTGACGCGCTCGCCCTGCAGTGCGAGGGGCGCCTGACCCTGACCCGGCATCCTGAGGGCTGCCTGCTGCTCTATCCCCGTCCTGTCTGGGAGTCGGTGCGTGAACGCATCGCAGCCCTGCCGCTGGCCGCCAGTGGGCTGCGGCGCTTCTTCCTGGGCAATGCCACCGATATCGACCTTGATGGTGCTGGCCGCCTGCTGATCGCCCCCGAGTTGCGTCAGGCCGCTGGCCTGGGCAAGGAGGTGGTGCTGCTCGGCATGGGCGCGCATTTCGAGATTTGGGACGCCACGGTGCTCGCGGCCAATGAGACGCAGGCGATCGCCGGCGGTCTGCCCGAGGCCCTGTCGGGCTTGTCAATCTAGGTCGCGGAGGAGGTGGCGCAACAGGCATCCATTGCACACCGTCCGGTGCTGCTGCAGCCCTGCATCGATGGGCTGGCTTTGCGTGCGGACAGCGTGGTCGTGGACGGAACCTTTGGTCGTGGCGGACACAGCGCAGCCATCCTTCAGGCCCTTGGACCTGAGGGCCGGCTGGTGGCCCTGGACCGGGATCCCGAAGCGGTGGCAGTGGGTGCGCATTGGACAGACCCCCGGTTTTCGATCCATCGGGCGCGTTTCTCGCAACTCGCAGACGTGCTTGATGACCTCGGAATCGGGGCCGTGGATGGCGTGTTGCTGGATCTGGGCGTGTCGTCGCCTCAACTTGATGACGCGTCGCGGGGATTCAGTTTCCGGGCTGATGGGCCACTGGACATGCGCATGGACCCCGACCGCGGTCTGAGTGCGCAACAGTGGCTGGCCCAGGCCGACGAGCGGGACATTGCAAGGGCGCTGAGGGACTATGGGGAAGAACGGTTTGCTGTTCCGATTGCACAGGCGATTGCTGCTCGCTTCCGGCGCGATGGCCCCGGCGCCCTTGCCCGGACCCTCGAGCTTGCCGCTCTCGTGGCGGGTGTCGTCCGCCGGCGGCAGACGCGGCCCGAGGCCGGCAAGGATCCGGCCACATGCACCTTTCAGGCTCTACGGATTCTCGTCAATCAGGAGCTTGAAGAACTTCCGCTCGTCCTCGAGCAGGCGCTCGGGCGGCTCCGTCCAGGGGGCAGGCTCGTCGTCATGGCCTTCCATTCCATCGAGGACCGGGTGGTGAAACAGTTCATGGCGCACGAGGCTGGCGCCCATGCCCCGCGAGATCCAATCACAGGTGCGCCGGTTCCTGCTGCACCGCCGCGTTTGCGGCTGATTGCGAGAAGGCTTCCTGACGAAGCCGAGGTCTCGGCGAATCCCAGGGCGCGATCGGTTGTGCTGCGCATCGCGGAGCGCTTCTAAACCATGGCCAAGCTGAATGTCGCCATCGCCGCCATGCTGATCCTGTGCGCCCTGTTGCTGGTGACCTCGCAGCATCGCGCGCGCAAGGCTTTCATCGATCTAGAGCGTGCACAGGCCCTGTCCCGCCGCCATGAGGTTGACTGGAAGCGCCTGCAGCTCGAGCAGACGCAGCTGGCCAAGCACTCGCGGGTCGATGCCATGGCCCGTGGTGGTCTGCGCATGCAGTCGGTGACCCCGGACCGCACCCTGTATCTGCCAGAGACCCAGGGAGCGCGTTGAGATGGCCCGTCCGGTCAAGCTCGCCTCCCGCAACACGCTGCTGAGCACACGGCTGCCTGCGTGGCGCTCGCGTCTTCTGATGGGGGTGATCGCCCTGTGTTTCATGGCGCTGGCAGGCCGCGCCTTCTGGCTGCAGATCCTGAGCAACGACTTTTTGCAGCAGCAGGGGGCCGTGCGCTACCAGCGCACCCTGGAGATCCCGGCTGCACGTGGCCGCATCGTAGACCGCACCGGGGAGATGCTGGCCAGCAGCCTGCCGGCCAAGGCGATCTGGACGATTCCCGAGGATGTCCAGACCACGCGTGAAAAAAGAGCCGAAATGGCCCGCCTGCTCGGCATGGACATCAAGGAGCTCGACCGCAAGCTTGCCGAGGATCGCAGCTTTGTTTATCTGCGTCGTCAGGTGGATGCCGACATCGCTGCAAAAGTGATGGCGCTGGGCATTCCAGGCGTACATCAGCGCAACGAAACCAAACGTCATTATCCGCAGGGCGAGATCGTGGCCCACGTGGTCGGATTCACCGACGTCGAGGACACCGGCCAGGAGGGTTTCGAGCTCTCGCAGCAGCAGCGGCTGGCTGGCAAGCCGGGTAGTCGTATGGTGATCAAGGACCGACTCGGTCGCATCCTGGAGGAAGTCGGGTCGGGCCAGGAGCCCCAGGATGGCGCAGACCTCGCGCTGTCCATCGATGCCCGGGTGCAGTACATCGCGTTCAGTGCGCTGCGCGATGCGGTCAAGGAGCATCGTGCCAAGGCCGGCGCCGCAGTGGTGCTCGACGTCCAGACGGGTGAAGTGCTTGCCCTGGCCAATCTGCCGACCTACGACCCCAACCGGCGTCAGCAGCTCAACGGTGCGCAACTGCGCAACCGCGTCATCACCGACACCTACGAGCCCGGCTCGACGATGAAGCCCTTCTCGGTGGCCATGGCGCTTGAATACGGACGTGTTTCGCCCACCAGCACCTTCGATGTGTCTCCGGGCCGCATGACCATCGGTAGTGCCACCATCGGTGATGCGCATGCCTATGGCGTGCTCACGGTCGAGCAGATCCTGCAGAAGTCGTCCAACATCGGCACGGTCAAGATGGCTCTGCAACTGCCTCCAGAGCGCATGTGGGATGGGTTCACCGCGCTGGGCTTTGGTCAGCCGCCGCAGCTTGGCTTCCCCGGGGCAGTCTCGGGCCGGGTCCGGCCCTGGAAAACCTGGAAGCCGATCGAGCAGGCCACCATGTCCTATGGGCACGGCATTTCGGTCTCGCTGATCCAGATGGCACGGGCTTATACGGTCTTTGCGACCGATGGTGAGTTGATGCCGCTCACCATGTTCAAGGCCGAACGACCGATGCAGGGCGTCCCGGTGTATTCCCCCGCCACGGCCCAGTCGGTGCGCAAGATGCTCGAAATGGCTGCGGGTCCGGGTGGAACCGCCCCACTGGCCCAGGTGCAGGGCTACCGGGTGGCGGGCAAGACAGGCACCGCCCACAAGCAGGAAAACGGCGCCTATCAGAACAAGTACATCGCGTCGTTTGTGGGATTCGCGCCGGTGTCACGGCCGCGGGTGGTGGTGGCGGTCATGGTTGACGAGCCCTCGGCTGGAAAGCATTACGGCGGGCAGGTCGCGGCCCCGGTGTTTGCGCGCATTACCGGGGAGGCCCTGCGTGCCATGCGCATCCAGCCCGATGCGCCCTTTGCGACCCTCATCGTTCCTGCCGAACCGGCGCGGGAGAGCCTCTGATGGCGCTGCGTGATCCGCAGGCAGCAGAGCTGGCCGACTGGCTGCGTCAGCGGCTGGGCCCGGGGGCGCAGTTGTGCTCCGACAGCCGCCGGGTCGTGCCAGGCGATGCCTTCATGGCCTATCCCGGAGAGCGCGCCGATGGTCGGGCGCATGTGGCTGCCGCCATCGAGCGCGGGGCGGCTGCGATTCTGGTGGAAGCCCAGGGACAGGGCGTGCACGCCTTAGTCGCGTCCGGCGCTGCAGGGCAGGCTGCTGTAGCGCAGACCAGCGCGTGGCCCGTGCCCTTGCGGGAGGTCACGGGCCTGAAATCGCTGTGCGGACCGATCGCTTCCTGCTTTCACGGCCATCCGAGCGATGCGCTTGATGTGGTCGGCGTGACCGGCACCAACGGCAAGACCAGTTGCACGCACTGGATTGCCCAGGGCCTGAACATGCTCGAGATGCCCTGCGCGGTCATCGGCACCCTCGGAGCGGGTCAGACCGGAGCGGCGTTGCAGGACTTTGGTCTGACCACGCCGGATGCCCTGGCCTTGCAGACCCTGTTGGCGCAGATGCGCGACGAGGCTCAGGTGAGGGCGGTGGCGATCGAGGCTTCCTCCATCGGACTAATGCAGTACAGGCTGGCCGGCACTCGCATGGCCGTGGCGGTCTTTACCAACCTGACCCGCGATCATCTGGATGTCCACTGCACGATGCAGAGTTATGCCGCGGCCAAAGCGCAGCTCTTTGCATGGCCCGGGCTGCGTGCCGCCGTGATCAATCTCGATGATCCCTGGTCGGGCACCATGATCCAGGCGTTGCATCCGTCGGTCCCGTGCATCGGCACGACCCATATGGCTTCGATGCACCGGGGTCTGCCCATGCGGCAGCTTGTGGCTGAAGAGATCGAGCAAACGCCAACAGGCATGAAGGTCCGGCTCGGCGGCGACTTCGGTCATGCGCGCTTCGAAACAACGCTGGTCGGTGCCCACAACGTGGCCAATCTGCTCTCGGTCTGTGCCGCCTGGCTTGCGATGGGTCATGAGCTCCAGGCCTGTGTGCCGGTGATCGAAGCCCTGCGGCCGGTGCCGGGTCGCCTGCAGCCGGTGGTACTCGACGGCAGCGACGGCACGGACCTGCCGCTGGTGCTGGTCGACTATGCCCATACCCCTGACGCGCTCGAACAGGTGCTGATGGCGCTCGAACCCCTGGCGCAGGCTCGTGGCGGCAAGGTCTGGTGCATCTTCGGCGCCGGTGGCGATCGCGACCCGGGCAAGCGTCCGCAGATGGCCCGGGTGGCTCAGGCCCGGGCCGCTCACGTTGTGATCACCAGCGACAATCCACGCAGCGAATCCCCGGATCGCATTCTTGACGAGATCGCTGCCGGCCTTACGCGGTCGCCCGATCTGCGCGAATCTGACCGCGCCGCGGCGATCGACTGGACAGTCCGACAGGCGCGGGCATGCGATCTGATCCTGGTGGCAGGCAAGGGCCACGAGACCTACCAGGACATCGCAGGTCAGCGCTTGCCTTTCAGTGACGAGGTGCAGGCGCGGAATGCTTTGCAGCGTCGCCTGGCTGGTACTACGGGTGCTGCCGGGGCCGCAAACCGCGCCCATGGGGTTCCGGGGGAGGTTGCCGGTGTTTGATCTGCGGCAGGCCTGGAACTGGCTCTCCGAAGGGCGCTGGGTCACGAGCGATCCGACCCCGGGCCGCTGTGTGCTCACCGGCGTGTCCACAGACACCCGATCAGTCCAGCCCGGGCAGCTGTTTGTGGCGCTGCGCGGTGAGCGCTTTGACGCGCATGACTTCATTGGACAGGCGCTTGCATCTGGCGCCTCTGCCTTGCTGGTGGATCGACCGACGCCTGCCTGCCGGGGCCCCCTGCTGATCGTGCCTGACACCCGTCGCGCCCTGGGCGAGATTGCACAGGGCTGGCGTGGCCAGTTCAGTCTCCCGGTGATCGGCGTGACCGGCAGCAATGGCAAGACCACCGTCAAGGAAATGATCGCGGCCATTTTGGCTGCGGCCCATGGCGCAGACCAACGGCTGGCGACCCGCGGCAATCTCAATAATGAGATCGGCGTACCGCTCACTGTGCTGGCCCTGAGCAGTGCGCATCGTTCCGCAGTCATTGAGATGGGCATGAACCGGCCGGGCGAGATTGCCTGGCTTGCGGCGATTGCTCAGCCCACGGTAGCGCTGGTGAACAATGCGCAGCGAGAACATCAGGAGTTCCTGCATTCGGTACGCGCAACCGCCATCGAAAACGGCCAGGCCCTAGCAGCGCTGCCCGCCGATGGCACAGCCGTCTTTCCTGGCGATGATGAGCACGCGCCGCTTTGGGCCTCGCTCGCCGCCAGCCGCAAGGTGCTGCGCTTTGGCTGGTCTGGGGCGGGTGCCATGCCGCTTGATGTGCATGCTGCGCCGGATGCTGATCCGAGTGCATTCGTGATGACCCTGTGCGGCAAACCTGTGCAGATCGGGCTGTCGATCGCCGGGCGTCACAACATCCGCAATGCCCTGGCGGCTGCGGCCTGCGCATGGGCAGCGGGTGTGGATTCGGAGTCGATTGTGAGGGGGTTGGCCGACTTCAGGCCGGCGGCCGGACGGCTGCGCGAACTGCAGGGACTGCAGGGGGCGCGGGTGATCGACGACAGCTACAACGCCAATCCCGATTCGGTGCGCGCTGCCATTGATGTGCTGGCCGCCTGGCCTTCGCCGCGCGTGCTGGTTCTGGGCGACATGGCCGAGGTCGGTGACCAGGGGCCACAGTTTCATGAGGAAGTGGGTCACTACGCGCGCGAGCGCGGCCTGGAGCATCTGCTGGCCTGTGGTCCTGCGTCGGCCCGGACAGCACAGGCCTTTGGCCTGCATGCCGAGCATTTCATGGACGCGCTGGCTGCAAGGGCACGCGCAAGCGCACTGGCGGCGCCGGGCAGCACTGTTCTGATCAAGGGCTCGCGCTCGATGGCCATGGAGCGGCTGGTGTCTGCGCTGACGCAGCAGGCGCCTGAACTTTCGGGGCAGGTGCACTGATGCTGCTCGATCTTGCCCAGTGGCTGGCCCGTGATTTCCGCTTTTTTAGCGTATTCAACTACATCACGCTGCGCGCAGCCATGGCCACCCTCACGGCGCTGGCCATCGGACTGATTGCCGGCCCCTGGCTGATCCGCAAGCTCACGGCCATGAAGATCGGCCAAGCCGTGCGCACCGATGGGCCGCAGACCCACCTGGTCAAATCAGGAACCCCCACCATGGGCGGCGCGCTGATCCTGGTGGCCATGGGCCTGTCCACGCTGCTGTGGGCCGATCTGCAGAATCGCTTTGTCTGGGTGGTGCTGATCGTCACCCTGGGCTTCGGCGCGATCGGCTGGGTCGATGACTATCGCAAGGTCGTGCATCGCAATCCAGCCGGCTTGTCGGCCAAGGCCAAGTATTTCTGGCAGTCGGTCATCGGTATCGTGGCCGCCGTGTATCTCACCTTTGCGGTGCCAGCGGCCTCCAACGAAGAGGCTCTGCGTCTGCTGCGCACCTGGCTGAGCAGCGGCTTCGAAATGAGTCTGCCGCCGCGGGCCGATCTGATCGTGCCCTTCTTCAAGAGCATTACCTATCCGCTGGGGGCACTCGGCTTCGCGGTGCTGACCTACTTCGTGATTGTGGGCACCAGCAATGCGGTCAATCTCACCGACGGTGCCGACGGCCTGGCCATCATGCCCGCCGTGCTGGTGGGCACTGCGCTGGGCGTGTTTGCGTATGTGTCGGGCAACGCGGTCTTTGCGCGCTACCTGCTGATCCCCTGGGTGCCCGGTGCCGGGGAGATGACCGTGTTCTGCGGCGCCATGGCGGGTGCCGGTCTGGCCTTCCTGTGGTTCAACGCCTACCCGGCGCAGGTCTTCATGGGCGATGTCGGCGCGCTTGCACTCGGCGGTGCCCTGGGCACGGTGGCGGTGATCGTGCGCCAGGAGATCGTGCTCTTCATCATGGGCGGCGTGTTTGTTGCCGAGACCCTCTCGGTGATGCTGCAGGTGGGTTACTTCAAGTACACCAAGCGACGGTATGGCGAAGGGCGTCGAATCTTTCGCATGGCGCCCCTGCACCATCATTTCGAGGTGGGCGGGGTCAAGGAGTCGCAGGTGGTGGTGCGCTTCTGGATCGTCACCATGATGCTGGTCCTGGTGGGTCTGTCGACCCTGAAGCTGCGGTGAGGCGCACGACATGACGCTTGATCTGCCTCCCGTCCAGGACCTTGCGGCCGCAGCGGCTGCGCCGGAAGTGGCGGCTTTGCTGCCACGCCCCGAACTGGCCGGCCGCCGCATTCTGGTGGTGGGGCTGGGTGAGTCCGGTCTGGCCATGGCGCGGTGGGC
>JBEELY010000460.1:0-3251 GCA_041167925.1 Pseudomonadota bacterium
GCCTCGGTGATGGTGTCATCGAGCTGATCGTGGCGCAGGTTGGCCGCCACACGAATGCGTTCAAGTGCCGTGAAAGTGGACTGCACTGCAGTGCCGCTGGCATCGAGGTCGGCATACAGCGAGAGCGCCGGCATGACCCGCCCTGCCTCGAGCGTGAATCGTTCGACCACGGCATCGGGCAGCATGGTGATCTTGTCGCCAGGCATGTACACCGTGGACATGCGATCGCGCGCAAGCAGATCCAGCGCATTGCCCGACTCAAGCGCAAGCGCCGGCGCCGCGATATGCACGCCGATGCGGTAACGGCCATCAGCAAGAACCTGCACCGAGAGGCAGTCGTCAATCTCGGTGGTCGTGGAATCGTCAATGGAGAAGGGCTCGGCATCGGCCAGGGGCAGCGCAGCCACAAGGGCCTCGAGTCGGGCATCGAGCTCTTGGACCTCGACTGGTGCAAAGCCGCTGCCCTTGGGAAACTGCTCGGCCAGAAAACAGCCCAGGTGCAGACCGTGGGCATCGGTGAACGCCCCGTTTTGCAGCAGCAGCCGATGCGCTGGCATGCGGGTGAGCGTGCAGGCCCGTTCGAGCGCTTTCCACTCTGCCCCGTTTTTGTCGGGCCGCACCAGCAATACAGCCGCCTGGGCCGCGATCGCCTGGGGCATCTCGCCTGCGGCCATCGCCTGGGCCCAGGCCTCTATGCGCTCAGCCTGCTCGCGCTTGCGTTCGACTGCAGCCAGCGCTGCCTTGAGGGTGTCGGGAGGTGCGGGCCGATAGCGGCCACGGCCCTTGCGATAGAAATACACCGGCGCCGCATGCACCCGCATGAGGAGTGCTGCCGACTGCACAGCCGAGGGCGACGCGCCAAAATACTCGCGTGCCAGATCGTTGAAGTCGAATTCGTCCTGTGGCGCACACTCCCAGAGGAAGTCGAGCTCGATCTCTTCAATCGCCTGCTGCGCCTGCTGCATCAGGTCGGTGGGCGAGGGGGAGGCAAACCGCAGCATGACGTGCGATGCCTTGACCTTGGTGCGCTTACCGCTGGCCGATTCGACCTGCAGGGCACCGCCGGCTTCGGACAGGACCGTGCCCGCCTTGAAGGCACCGTCTTCGTCAAACAGGATGTGAGAGCCAGCCATGAACCCCGGGATTATAAACGTCGTGACATGAGCGACCCCTACAATCCGGCCGTCTTTTCAGGAGGATTGCGCATGTCAGCCATGGATGTCATCGATTACCGGATCGAGGGTCAGGAAATGCAGTACGTCGAGGTCGAACTCGATCCCGGCGAGGCCATGGTCGGCGAGGCCGGTGCGCTCATGTACATGGAAGATGGCGTGGGCATGGAGGCGGTGTTCGGCGATGGACGCAACACGACCGGGGGCGGCTTCTTCGGCAAGCTCGTGGGTGCAGGCAAGCGGCTACTCACCGGTGAATCGCTCTTCACCACCGTCTACACCAATGAAGCCGCCGTCCGCAGGCGTCTAGCCTTTGCAGCGCCCTATCCTGGCCGCATCCTGCCGGTCGACCTGCGCAGCACCGGCGGCCAGCTGATCTGCCAGCGCGATGGCTTTCTGTGTGCGGCGCGCGGTGTCTCGCTGGGCATCGCCTTTCAGCAAAAGCTGGGCGTAGGCTTCTTTGGCGGCGAGGGTTTCATCATGCAGCGCCTCGAAGGCGATGGCATGGCCTTCATCCATGCGGGCGGCACGCTCATGCAGCGCCAGCTGGCCCCTGGTGAGCTGCTGCGCGTGGACACCGGCTGCCTGGTGGCCCAGACGGCAGACGTCTCCTTCGATATCGAATACGTCGGCAAGATCAAGACTGCGCTCTTCGGTGGCGAAGGACTGTTCTTTGCAGTGTTGCGCGGTCCAGGCACGGTCTGGCTGCAGTCGCTGCCCTTCTCGCGGCTGGCTTCGCGCATCTTTGCAGCCGCACCCCAGAGCGGCGGGGGCGGACGCGAACAGAACGGGCTTGGCGGCCTGGGCGGGATCTTTGGCGGCGACCGGGACTGAAGCCTGAGGATCAGATCAGCCCAGGCGTTGGCGTTGCGCGGCCTTTTGGAGGCGCAAAGCAGGGCCAGACGGCCCAGAGCCATCAGAGCTGGATGCCGCCCGAGACCTCGATCACCGCGCCGTTGAGGTAGCTGGCGTCATCCGAAGCCAGAAAGGCATACACCGCTGCGATCTCCTGGGGCTTGCCCAGACGGCCCAGGGGCACCTTCTCGATCATCTTGTCCTTTACGGCAGCCGGAATGGTGTCGAGGATGGGGGTTTCGATAAAGCCCGGGCAGACCGCATTCACACGCACGCCCTTGGGGCCGAGCTCACGCGCCCAGGTCTTGGTAAACCCAATCACGCCCGCCTTGGTGGCGGCATAGTTGGTCTGACCAAAGTTGCCGTACAGGCCGACCACCGAAGAAGCGTTGATGATCGCGCCCGAGCCCTGCGCGGTCATGGTGTCGGCCACCGCCTGGGTGCATTCGAACACCCCCTTCAGGTTCACAGCGATCACCGTATCGAACTGGGCTGAGGTCATGCGGGCCAGCCGCGCGTCTTTGGTGATGCCGGCATTGTTGACCAGCACATCAATGCGTCCCCAGGTGGCCTTGACCCTGGCCACCATGGCATCAATCGCTGCGCGGTCGGTGACATCGACCACGCAACCCAGGGCCTGCCCCCCTGCGGCCGTGAGCGCATCCACCGCAGCCTGCACTCGCGCCGCGCCCATGTCGGTGACAACAACCCGCGCGCCCTCGGCGGCATAACGCTCGGCCGTGGCCAGGCCAATGCCCTGCGCGGCTCCGGTGATGATCGCTACTTTGTCCTTGAGGCGCACGGCCAGCTCCCTGTATCGGTTTGAACGCAATCGGCAATGGTAGCGCCGCCTGCCTGCTCAGCTAGGCTGCCAGCTCATCTGCGGGTCCAGCGGATAGATTGGCCGCGGCATACGCTGCCAAGCGACATTGCCGAGCACCGGCGTGGTCAGGCCTGGAACATCCACCTCGATGATCTGTTCATTGCTGAAAAACTCGTCAAAAGCCGCCCTGAAGTGGCCACGCGACTTCAGCACCAGTGCTCGCACGGCGCTCAGATCAATACCCATCACCTCGAATTGGGCTGGATCGCGGGCCTGATCACGCCGGCTGATCACCAGGACCTGAATGCCGCCGAGCCGCAGCAGGGCGGTCGGGCCGTTGTCGACCCGCGAACCCTGCGAGATGCCGCGGCGGGCCAGATATTCGCCCGCGTGGAGTCGCT
>JBEELY010000071.1:0-5093 GCA_041167925.1 Pseudomonadota bacterium
CCCCGTTGCAGGGCCAGATCGGCGCCCAGAATCTGGAACAGGAGGCGGGGCGTGAGCTCGACTGCTGGCGGAGGCGATTCGCCTTCGCTGGTTTGCGAATGGACAACAGGAGGCGTCACGCTCAGCGCCGCCGCGAAACAGGCCACAGCGTGCCAGCGCAGGAATTTCATGGGTCAGATGGTAGGCTGGAATACACTGCGCGTCCATGCCTGAACTGCCAGAAGTCGAAGTGGTCCGGCGCGGGGTCGAGGCGGCTGCGACTGGTCGGCGTGTTGCCGGCGTGGTTGCCCGTGTGCCCAGGCTGCGTTGGCCCATCCCTCCCGGACTCGACGCGCTCCTGCGCGGTCGGGTGCTGCTGTCGGCCCAAAGACGCAGCAAGTACCTGTTGCTGCATTTCGAACCCGGGGTGCTCATCATTCACCTGGGCATGTCGGGAACCTTCACCTGGCTGCCTTCCCACACCCCGGTGCAACGACACGATCACTTTGACCTGCTGCTTGAGGGGGGCGTGCTTCGCTTGAACGATCCGCGCCGTTTCGGCGCGGTGCTCTGGAGTCCTGCGCAAGGCCCCGCCCTCGAGGAGCATGCGCTGCTGCGCGACCTGGGCATCGAGCCTTTCGCTCCAGCCTTCGATGGTGGCGTGCTGTATCGGCTCACGCGCGGCCGGCGAAGCAGCATCAAGGCCGTTCTGCTGTCGGGTGTGGTGGTGGTGGGTGTTGGCAATATCTATGCTTCCGAAAGTCTGCATCGCGCCGGGATCCGGCCTGGCATTGCGGCAGGGCGCCTGAGTCGGCCACGCTGCGACCGGCTGGCCGAGGCCATTCGAGCCACGCTGACCGATGCAATCGCCGCGGGTGGCAGCAGCCTGCGGGACTTCGTCTCGAGTGCCGGGCAGGCCGGTCATTTCCAGCTTGAGTGCAGGGTCTATGGCCGTGCCGGTCAGCCCTGTCGCGCTTGCGGCGCCCCCATCCGGCGTCAGGTTCAACAGCAGCGGGCGAGTTACTGGTGTCCGGCCTGCCAGCGCTGACCACCAGGCCTATCATGGCAGCCATGAGCGGCTTGAGCGAAAGGATCAGGGCCTATGGCCAATGGCGCGAGCGCGTGCGCGCGCTGCTGCGTCGGCACGGCCTGTGGCTCGAGCAACAGCATCTGCTCGATGAGCTCACTCGGGCCAAGCTCGATGGCCTGATGCAACGCCTGTCCGATGAGCGCATGACCGTCGCCTTCGTGGCCGAGTTTTCAAGGGGCAAGTCGGAGCTCATCAATGCCCTGTTCTTTGCCGAGTACGGCAAGCGGGTGCTGCCTTCCTCGGCGGGGCGTACCACCATGTGCCCGACCGAACTCATGCACGATCCGGCTCAGCCTGCCTGCATCCGCCTGCTGCCCATCGAGACCCGCCTTGAGAGCACGGCGCTGGCGCAATGGCGGGAGCGGCCAGAGGCCTGGATCACGCTGCCCTTTGACGCCCAGGACGTCGACAGCGTGCGCAAGGCCTTCGAAAGCGTGCGCGAGGTGCGTACGGTCAGTGCCCAGGACGCCATCCTGATGGGTCTGATGGATGAAAGCGGCGCTGATGCCAGTCCGTTCCGAGATGCCGAGCAGGAGGTGGAGGTCTCGCGCTGGCGGCACGCCATCGCGAACCTTCCGCATCCCCTGCTCAGCACGGGCCTGGTCGTGATCGATACCCCTGGCCTCAATGCCCTGGGCTCAGAGCCCGAACTCACCTTCGGCCTGCTGCCCTCGGCCCATGCCGTGGTGTTTCTGCTGGCAGCCGATGCCGGGGTCACTCGCAGCGACATCGAGACCTGGCGGGAGCGCATCAGCCCCACCCACGCCCATGGCCGCTTTGTTGTACTCAACAAGATCGATGGCCTGTGGGACGACCTCCGTACGCCCGAAGAGATCGATGAAGAGATCGAATCGCAGGCGAACTCGGTGGCCCGGACACTCGACATTCCGCGAGAACGGATCTTCCCCTTGTCCGCGCTCAAAGGCCTGACGGCGCGAGTCACGGGTGATATGGATTTGCTCTCGCGCAGCCGGATCACGGCCTTCGAGCGCGCGCTCAGTCGTGAAATCGTGCCCAGGCGTCAACTTCTGATCCGCGAGCAGGTGCGACTCGAAAGCGGGGCGATTGCTTCCCTTGCACGCAGTGCACTGAGCCAGCGTCGTGCAGGCCTGAGCCTTCAACTTGAAGAGTTGCGAGCGCTCAAGGGGCGCAACCGCGAGGTCATCGAGCAGGCGGCAAGAGGCATTCGTCAGGAGCGCGCAGGTTTTGATCGCAGCCTGGCCAGCCTCAAGGCCCTGCATCGGGTGTTTGCACGCCACGAAGCCGAACTGCGCTCCGGCGTGGCACTGAGCCGGCTCAAGGGACATGTGCAGCGCGCCCGTGACGCCATGCAGGGCAGCCGGATGTCGATCGGGCTGCGTGATGCCATGAGTGGACTGATTCGTGAGGCGCGCGCAGACATCGAGTTGCTCGAGCAGCGCTCTCAGGAGATGGCCCTGCTGATGCGTGCAATGAGCAAGCGGTTTTCTGACGAACATGGCTGGGCACTGTCCGAACCCGAGGACTTTCAGTCGCGCCGATACATCGCCGAGGTTGAGCGCATCGAAGATTTTCAGCAACGCCATTTCGGGGCGATCAGTTTGATCACGACCGAAAAATGGGCGCTGACCCGGCGCTACTTCGAGTCGGTTGCAGTGCGTCTGCGGGCGGTCTACGAACTTGCTTCCAAGGCGGTCGATGCCTGGATGGCCGAGCTCATGGGGCCTCTGATGGCACGGGCGGGCGAGCACGAGGCCTTGTTGCGTACGCGGCTTGAATCGGTACAGCGGGTCCTTGATGCCGCCGGGCAGTTGCAGGTGCGCATCGACCAGCTTGAGCAGGACCAGCAGCGGATCGCGGCCCAGGTCCTGGTGCTCGACCAGTTTGAATCCGACATGATGACCTTGCTCGCCGAGGCACGCGAACCCGAACGTCAGGCCGCATGAGCCCGGCTGCGCAGAGTGCCGATGCCCGTCGGCATGCCCTTGGGATCCGACGATGAGCGCCTTCGCAACAGATCTGATCGCCTGGCAGCGGACTGGCGGTCGCCATGATCTGCCGTGGCAGAACACAACCGATCCGTACCGGATCTGGGTCTCCGAGATCATGCTGCAGCAGACACAGGTCAGCGCCGTGGTCGATCGCTACAAGACTTTTCTTGCACGGTTTCCCGATGTGCATTGCCTGGCCGCTGCGACGCAGGAAGAGGTGCTCGCCTGCTGGTCAGGGCTGGGTTACTACAGCCGGGCGCGTAACCTGCACGCCGCCGCCCAGACGATTGTGACGCGCCATCGGGGTCGGTTTCCGCTCACGGCTGCAGACCTGGCCGGACTGCCCGGTATCGGCCGATCCACCGCAGCGGCGGTGGCCTGCTTTGCCGGCACCGATGCGCAGGCCATCCTGGATGGCAATGTGAAGCGGGTCCTGGCCCGGGTCTTCGCCGTCGAGGGCTGGCCGGGCCGGGCCGAGGTGGAGCGCCGCCTGTGGCAGCTCGCCGATGAACTGCTTCCGCGCGCCTCAGGATATGAGGCCTTGCGAGACTACACCCAGGGGCTCATGGACCTGGGCGCCACCCTGTGCACGCCTCGTGACCCTCGCTGCGGCGCCTGTCCGATCGCTGCTCGATGCCAGGCACGCGCCACCGACCGCGTGCGCGAACTGCCCGCGCCCCGACCCGCCCGGACTCTCGTGACCAGGCTGGCCGATTGGGCACTGATTCTCTCTGGCGCTCGTGTACTGCTTGAGGTCAGGCCTGCGCGCGGTCTGTGGGGCGGGCTCTGGGCTTTGCCCGAGATTCGAAGCCCGTCCACGGAGCATCAGATCCACAGGCTGGATGCGAACGCGGTCTCGGCCTGGCTGCAACACCACCCCGCACTCACGGGGCAGTCTGCGGGTGCGCAGGCAGGCATCGGCAGGCGGGCGGGTATCGCGCAGATTGAAGCGCTTGAACCTGCAGTGCGTCATGCCTTCACTCACTTCAGACTGGAGGCAAGGGTCTGGAAGATCCTGCCCGCGGATGTGGCACACCCTTATACGGATCAGGCCAGTGACGCGCCCGCAGGCGAGCATCGGGAATTGCGTTGGTTGTCTCTGAAGCCTGAATCGATTGCCGCTGCCCCTCTGCCCACGCCGGTGCGGCGGCTGTTGTCGACCCTGTAGTGATTTAGAGCACGCCCTGTTGGGCCAGCCAGCGATGCACGATCGCAAGACGATCTAGGGGATCATCGAGGCTCATCAGCCGGTACTTGGAGGTTCCCGGAATGGGCAGGAACTCTGCGATCCGATTAGCGACCCAGGCTGAGGATTCGTACTCCATCGGACCAACAATCATGCGCTCAGAGGCATTGGGCACGGTACGTTCGATTTCCTGAACCATCCGGCGCACCAGATCGACGCAATCGGCATGCTCCGCAGGGACCGCTACGAGCGGGTCCGCATCAATCAGGCTCACCCGCGCCCGGATCAGCCGGCTGGCGTCAGGTTCGGCCGCTTCAACCCGAAAGCGCTGCGAACCTACCGTGCGGATGCGCAGCACGCCTGGCTGTTCCATATCGACATCCTGAATACGCGCCAGACAGCCGATGGGTTCGTGTTTGGCCGCCTCCCCCACTTCGCCACCCTGAGTGATCAGGCACACACCGAAAGGCCGATCGAGTCGCATGCATTCGCGCACCATGTCGGTGTAGCGGGCCTCAAAGATGCGAAGCGGCAGAACGCCACCGGGGAAAAGCACGGTGGACAGAGGAAACAGTGCGAGCGTGTCGAGCCACACTGCTTGCGAATCACCTGAGCCAGGAGGGGTCATGAGTGGCATTCTGAGTGATGCAAAAACCGAGGGGGCATCAAGCGGTGATTCCTTTGCCGGCCAGGCTGCGATGTCTCACCAGCACCTGCTCGGACGTGCTGAAGCGGCGCGCCAGCTCGGAGGCCACGTAGACCGAGCGATGCTGTCCGCCGGTGCAGCCGATGGCCACCGTAAGATAGCTGCGGTTTTCCTGGGTATAGGCAGGCAGCCAAGTCTGCAGAAAGTGCGCCACATGATCCA
>JBEELY010000088.1:0-3724 GCA_041167925.1 Pseudomonadota bacterium
CCGGGTGATGTCTGAGGCATAGCCTTCGAGCTCGCATCCGGCGTCGATGAGCAGCAGGTCGCCATCACGCAGCGGGGCCGCGTTGTCGCGGTAGTGCAGCACGCAGGCATTGGCGCCTGAGGCCACGATGGATCCATAAGCCGGCGCAGGCGAGCCATGGCGCCTGAATTCATGCAGCAGTTCGGCTTCGATGGCGTATTCGGTCAGGCCCGGACGGCAGGTCTGCATGGCCCTTCGATGGGCCTGTGCCGAAATCGCGGCAGCGCGCCCCATGATGTCGAGTTCGTGCTCGTCCTTGATCAGACGCATTTCGTCGAGCAGGCCATGCAGGTCGAAGGCGACATGGGGCGCAGCCACGCCCGCGCGGGCCTGCGCTCGCACGGCGCCCAGCCAGCGCTGAACATCGGCATCGGCTTCAGGCTTCGATCCCAAGGGATGGAACAGGGCGCGGCGATTGGCCAGCAGGCCGGCCATGCGCTCATCGAGCTCCCTGATCGAATGGGCTTCGTCAAAGCCGAAACGTTCGCGGGCGGCCGTCGGCCCGAATCGAAAGCCATCCCAGATCTCGCGCTCTTCGTTCTTGTCGCGGCAGAACAGGATCGAACGCTCTTCGTCTGCGTCCGCAACCAGAACCATCACGGCCTCAGGCTCGGGAAAGCCCGTGAGGTAGTGAAAGTAGCTATCGCTTCGGTAGGGATAGTGCGTGTCGCGGTTGCGGATCACTTCAGGGGCGGTGGCCAGAACGGCCACGCCGCCCCCAAGCTGGCGCATCTTGGCAGCCAGATGTTTGCGGCGAAGGGCATGTACCTGCACGGAAGGGGCTCCAGGGTGGGAAGTCAGCCGGGGTGGGAAGTCATCGCGGGCGCCCGACCCTCCAGAAGGGGGGCTCCCTGCCATTGTGCGCGCAGTGCGTTCAGTCGCTCGACCGTACCCACATCGCTCCAGATGCCTGCGTGATGCTCTCCCAGGGCCTTGCCCTGCAGCATCGCGGCGCGCAGCAATGGGGCCAAGGGCGCGCGCGTGCCCGGCGCGATCGGGGCAAGCAGGGCAGGCTGATAGATGCCAATGCCTGAAAAGGTCAGGCGCCTTGCATGGCGTCTGTTGAAGGGGTCTGTGTCGGACGGCGGTGGCGCGATCAGGCGCCCCATCTGCAGGTCAAAATCGCCTGCGGGATGCTGCTGCGGATTGTCGACCATCACGCAGGCACAAAGCGCATCGAGAGCCTGCAGACGTTCGCCAAGGGTCAGGGCGCGCCGGATATCCCAGTTGCACCAGACATCGCCATTGATCACCAGGAAAGGATCGGGGCCAAGTTGCGGCAAGGCCTTTGCGATGCCGCCCGCTGTCTCGAGGGGCGCATCTTCGTGCGAATGCACGATGCTCAAGCCCCAGGCACGGCCATCGCCCAGCCTCTCGACCAACTGCTCGCCGAGCCAGGCATGGTTGATCACCACCTCACAAATTCCCGCGTGCGCCAGGCGCTCGAGGTGCCAGGCGATCAGGGGTTTGCCACCCACCTCGAGTAGCGGCTTGGGCGTGTGGTCGGTCAGGGGCCGCATGCGTTCACCCCGCCCGGCGGCCAGAATCATGGCCCGCATCCGATTCCCCTTGCGTCAGAAGGTATGGCCGACCTGGCGCTCGGTGCCATTGATCCGGTCGAGCAAGGCTGCCAGCGGGGCGAGATCGATGTAACGCCGTGCAACCGCCTGAGCGTAGCCCATCACTCTGGGGCAATCCTGCAGATAACGGGATTTGCCGTCGCGATGGCTCAGACGCGCGAAGATGCCGAGCACTTTGAGCTGTCTTTGCAGCCCCATCCATTCGAAATCGCGGTAAAAGCTGCCGAAATCATGGCTCACGGGCAGCCCGGCCCGCCGGGCACGCTCCCAGTGCCGGATGCACCAGTCAAGGACCTGTTCTTCATCCCAGTCGATGTAGGCATCACGCAGCAGAGAGACCAGGTCATAGGTGATGGGGCCGCCAACAGCATCCTGGAAGTCGAGGATGCCCGGATTGCGATTGCCCGCAAGCAGCATGAGGTTGCGGCTGTGATAGTCGCGATGGACCGTGACGACCGGTTGAGCCAGTGCGCACTCGACCAGCAGGCGTCGGGCATGCATGAAGGTCTGCAGCTCGGTATCGGTGAGCGACAGCCCGAGGTGTCGCTCGACATACCAGGGAAGGAAGAGGTCGATCTCGCGCTCGAGCAGGGCAGCGTCGTAGGGCGAAAATCGGGGATGGCCGCCCGCGATCTGCATTGAGACCAGGGCTGCGCTGGCCTCGCTGTAGAGCGCGGGTGCGGTGTGATCATCGAGGACGTCGAGGTAGGTGACCGAGCCGAAGTCCTCAAGAGCCAGAAAGCCGAGTCCGAGATCGCTCGCGTAGACGGATGGAACCGTGATGCCGCTGTCCCGGAGCACGGCTGCCGCATGCAGAAAAGGCCGGCAGTCTTCCTTGTCGGGTGGCGCATCCATGAGGATGGCGCTGCCGCCTTCAAGTCCTGGGCTCGTGATGCGGAAATAACGCCGAAAACTCGCATCGCCCGAGGCCGGAGCGATCGAGCCTGGGTCAAGCTGCCATGAGGCAGGCAACGTACCGGTCCAGTGCCGCAGTTGTTCGAGTCTTGGATCCATCACGCCACCTATAATACGGGATGCCTTGGCAAGCCCCATCCATGCGGTTTTTCGGCCCTTCATTGGTCTTCTTACCATCGAAGGCCGCGCTGTGCATGTCGTGGCTCCCACGGACCCTCCTGTGGGTGCTCCTTGCATGCCCGGCATCAGTCTGGTCGGATCCCTTGCCTCTTCGGCTTGAGACCGAGCTGCGGGATCAGAGCCTGACCGATCCCGCGGCGCGCCCGCTGTTCATCCGGGGAGCGCATGCCGAGGGTCGCGTGGATCAGGACATGACCCTGGAAGAGCGGGCCGAGTTGCGTCGTGGCGCTCTCGCGATCCGGGCGGATCGACTGACCCGCTATGAAGCCGATGACGAGGTGGTCGCCGTTGGCGATGTCCGCATCCGCCATGGTGCTCAGATCGTGAGCGGCCCGCGCCTGCAATTGCGTCTTGATGCCATGAGTGGCCAGATGGAATCGCCGCGGTTTTTCATGCCCGCCAGCGGCTCAAGCGGGCGGGGCAGCGTGCTCGAGTTCATCGATCGTCATCGGGCCGTACTGCGTGATGCCTTTTACACCTCGTGTAAACCCGATGATCCTGACTGGATGCTCAAGGCGCGCGAGCTGACGCTGGACGAGACCGCCAATGAAGGGGTTGCGAGAGGCGCCACGCTCTACTTCAAGGACGTGCCCGTCCTGGCACTGCCCTGGCTCGAATTCGGGCTGAGCGATGAAAGGCGCAGCGGTTTCATGGCGCCCATGCTGGCGCAGTCGAGCAGGCTCGGTGCCGAGATTCGAGTGCCCTACTACTGGAACATCGCGCCCAACCGCGATCTGCTCTGGTCCGCCAACCTCAGTGCACGCCGCAGCCTTCAGGTCTCGGGTACTGCGCGCACGCTCGACACCTTTGGCGCGACCACCACGCTCTTCGAGTTCACGCCCCACGATCCGGTGGAGCAGGGCAGCCGCTGGATGCTCAACAGCTCCGCAGCGCTCAACCTGCAGTCAGGCTGGTCGGCCGGCTGGGCGCTCCGGGGCGTTTCAGACGACAACTACTTTGTCGACTATGCCCGCAGCATTGCCCAGAGTGCCGATCGCAGCCTGCCACGC
>JBEELY010000106.1:0-5326 GCA_041167925.1 Pseudomonadota bacterium
CGGTGTAGGTGCTGTAGAACTGGGACTCACCGGGCGGTTTGCTCGCGTCCCGCGTCAGTTGCAGGTATTGCGTAGGCCGGATGGGCGCATCGGTCAGGTTGTGAACCTCGGTGCGGGTTTGCAACAGGTACTCGCCCCGCTTGAGGCTGTACTGCCGCACCACCCGCACGCCACCAGCTTCCGCCGTCAAGGTGAGGCTCACCTCATTCTGACCTTCAGCGATCGTGGCAGGGCCACCTTCGACCTTGAAAGCAGTGCGGTGCGTGGGCCACACCACACCTTGCGGCGCCCCGATCAGCCCGAGCTGGGCCACATAGACATGGCCGGTCTTTTCGTTGAGCAGCACCACCGGCGACGCGGGATCGTTCTTGTCGCTGCCGATATCACGGTATTTCAACAGCGCGGCGCGCTGAATCTCGCCGCCCACTGGATCGATGTCGAGCGCAAGAACATCGTTGGCCAGTCGTACAGGCGGCTGGTTGGCCGAGGCTGCGGCTGCAGGCGCCGGGCCTGAGGGCGGCACCACGGTTGAAGAAGCCTGGGGCACCGTGCGATCGGCGCCTGAGGTCTGACCCGAGCCAGCCGTACCTGTGGCCCCTGCAGTACCACCGGTGGCTGCTGCGCCCGGTACATCTGAGCCTGCATCCGCGGGCGAGCCTGCGCCCCCGGAAGCAGACTGCGTGCTGGTCGGAGAGAACAGGGAGGGCTTGCCTTGATGCTTTTGCCATGCGTCCCAAAGAAAGAGCAGGGACATGGAAAAAATGATCCAGAGTACGGTGCGCTGCGTCTGCATGAAACCAACCGCCTTGAAGTTCGCCGTGGGGTAAATCGGGGATGTGGCGTGAGTCGGAAAGGAAGGTGAATCGAGATTATCGCTCGGGGCGCTCGGGGCAGTCAGGCACTGGATCGAATCCGCCCGCATTCCAGGGATGACAACGGCAAACCCTGCGAAGGGTCAGTGCGCCCCCACGCCATGGACCATGCACGGACAGAGCCTGCAGGCCATAGTCAGAACAGCTCGGATGGAACCGGCATCGAGGACCAATGACCGGACTGATGCCATAGCGCCAAGCGAGGATGAAGCCACGCATCAGGCCGCCAGCCAGACGAACGACCGTTATCTTCACGACAACTGCCCCTGGATCGCGCCTGCATCGCCTTTCAGCTTCGTGGCTACGTCGCCGCTCGAACGGCCCCAGGGCGCTCGCCGCAGAAGCTCATCAGCCTCTACCCGAAGACGGCGCTTGAGCAGACCATCGGTTGGTCGACGACGAAACGGGCGAATCGCACGACCCTTCTCATCGGTCTCGGGCAGTTCCGGATTGACCGGCATCTTGACGAGTTGGAGGCGCAAGGACCATTCGCCCAGAGGTGAATGCAAATTCAGGGCAGAGCGATGCGCTTCTCGCAACACGCGTCGCAACAGGTTGCGCACGGGTGAGGAGGGAACGAGCTTTTTGGGAACGGCCATCATGAGCCGCGGGGCCTTGCCGCCTGCATCCAGGCGGGCCAACAGGGCCAGGTGCGCAGAATTGCTGCGCCGCGCACGTGCACCGGCAGACGAAGCTGCCGGTTTCACGAGCCGGGCCTCAGACGCCCAGGCGCTTGCGGCCCTTGGCGCGACGGGCAGCGATGACAGCGCGACCGCCACGGGTCTTCATTCGAACGAGAAAGCCGTGGGTGCGCTTGCGACGGACCACGGAGGGCTGATAGGTGCGTTTCATGGTGTGCGGGCCGGTAAGCGAAAAGCCCGCCATTACATCAAGCCATCTTCGGCCTGTCAACGAAAGAATCCTTCAAAACGGTTTTCAAGTACCCGGAGCCGGCAGGTCGAGCCTGTGGATAAGGTAGAATTTGGGCGATGAAAGACCTATGGCAGGCCTGCTCGGCGCAACTCGAAAACGAACTGCCGGAGGCTATTTACCGCACCTGGATCCGTCCCCTGGTCTGCTTAGGCGTCCAGGATGAGCGCGTCCTGCGCCTGGGTGCGCCCAACCGGGTCAAGATCGATTGGGTGCGCAACCAATACGGCGATCGCATCACCCAATGGTTGCGCGACACCGTCGGTCCGCAGGCCGAGGTCGTTTTCGAAGTGAGCGCTCAGAGTAGTCAAAACGCGCAGGGTGCCCTGATCACTGAGGCCGAGACCGCGGCCGAGCAACAGACTGACCCACATCGGCCAGACGATGCGCACCGTCAGACCGCGGTCTCTCGCCCAGAAGCCCCGATCTTCCCCCAGCCCTCGCCTGCCGCCGAACGTTCAAGGCTCAACCCCGACTTCACCTTTGCACAGTTTGTGTCCGGCAAGGCCAATGACCTCGCCCGCGCGGCAGCCCTCCAGGTAGCTGAACATCCTGGCGGCAGCTACAACCCGCTTTTTCTTTATGGCGGGGTGGGCCTGGGCAAAACCCACTTGATCCACGCTGTGGGCAATGCGGTTATTGCGCGCCAACCCTCAGCCAATGTGCGCTACATCACGGCCAACCAGTTCTTCCAGGACATGGTGGCGTCCATTCGCCGCCAGGCCGTCGACGAATTCAAACGCTATTACCAGACGCTCGATCTTCTGCTGATCGACGACATCCAGTTCCTGTCAGGCAAGGAGCGCTCACAAGAAGAGTTCTTCTACGCCTTCGAAAACCTCATCGCCGCGCGCAAGCAAATCATCATCTCCAGCGATACCTATCCCAAAGAGATGTCCGGCATTGATGACCGCCTGAAGTCGCGCTTCAATTCCGGGCTGATCGTGGCGATCGAGCCGCCCGAGCTCGAAATGCGGGTGGCCATCATCATGCGCAAGGCCGAACAGGCGGGTCATGGCCTGAATGAAGACACCGCCTTTTTTGTCGCCAAACACATCCGGCAAAACGTCCGGGAGCTTGAAGGCGCGCTGCGCCGCATTTTGGCTTACGCGCAGTTTCGCAATCAGCCGATCGGCCTTGAACTCGCCAAAGAAGCCCTCAAAGACCTCCTGAATTACAACCGCGGTCAGGTCTCGGTCGAGTTCATTCAGAAGTCAGTGGCCGATTTCTACAAGCTCAAAGTGGCCGACATGTATTCCAAGCGGCGCCCGGCCAACATTGCCCTGCCACGTCAGATCGCCATGTACCTGGCCAAAGAGCTCACCCAGAAGAGCCTGCCTGAGATCGGTGAACTCTTCGGCGGACGTGATCACACCACCGTGTTGCATGCGGTCCGCAAGATCACCGAACTTCGACAGCACCGGACTGAGCTCAATCACCAGATTCACGTGCTCGAACAAACCCTGCGGGAGTACCTGTGAATAACACGGTGTACAGACCTGTGGATGGCCAGTTGAAAAGTCCGGGATATCCGGTGCATGCGCTGTGCATGGTTGATGAACAACTGATCGACTTCACCGTCTTGACACAGTCTGTCCCCGCTGACCTCCTTGGCCGTACAGGGTCATGCTCAAGCTTGTCCTGGGTTAAGTCCCGCATGCCTGCAGGCCTGGCGGGGTTTGTCCACATCTTCACCGACCACAACAACCAATCAACAACAGATTCTCAAAGGAATAAGAGATGTTGATGATCAAGGCCACGCGTGATGCCATCCTGCGCCCCTTGCAGATGGTGGCAGGCATTGTCGAACGCCGGCACACCCTGCCTATCCTGGCCAACGTGCTGATCCGAAAACACGGCGAGCAGGTCAGCTTTCTGGCAACCGACATCGAGATCCAGATTGAAACCTCGGCAGCCATCGGTGCGGGTTCAGACGATGCCGCCATTACGGTCAACACACGCAAGCTGATAGACATCTTGCGTGCACTGCCCGAAGCCGAAGTCAGCCTGAGCCTGTCGGGCAAGCGGCTCACGCTCTCGGCTGGCAAGAGCCGGTTTCAGCTGCAGACCTTGGGTCCAGAAGAATTCCCCACGGTGGCACCCAACGACAATCCCACCGTAGATTTGTCCATGCCCCAGAAGCAGCTGCGCCAGTTGCTTGCCATGGTGCATTTCGCCATGGCTCAGCAGGACATCCGCTATTACCTCAATGGCTTGCTTCTGGTGGTGGACGGCGCCCAACTCAAGGCGGTCGCCACCGACGGCCACCGTCTCGCTTATTGCGCGAGCGCCATCACGGCGGGTCAGCCACGCGCCGACATCATTATTCCGCGCAAGACCATCAACGAGCTGCAGCGCCTGCTGGCCGATTCTGAAGAGCCCGTGCAGTTGCGCATTGCAGGCAATCAGGCGCGCTTCAAATTTGGTGAGGTCGAGCTTCTGACCAAGCTGGTCGAAGGCAAGTTTCCCGACTACCAGCGCGTCATTCCCACCGGCTATACCAAGTCGATCACCCTGTCGCGCGAAGCCTGGGCCGGTTCCTTGCAGCGCGCCTCCATCCTCACGTCCGAGAAATTCAAAGGGGTGCGGTTCACGCTGTCCGATCACGCCCTGCGCATTCAGACCAGCAATGCCGAGCAGGAAGAAGCCATCGAAGAGCTCGATGTCGATTACAGCGGCGAAGCCCTCGATGTGGGCTTCAACGTCAACTACCTGCTGGATGCCCTCACCAACCTCAAGAGCGACCAGGTGTGCGTGGAGTTTGGTGACTCCAACACCAGTGCCCTGCTTTCGGTTCCGGGCGAGGACACCTTCAAGTACGTCGTGATGCCGATGCGCATCTGATACCAGCCATTAAGCCATCACACCTATGACCAGCAACACCGGCCCTGCGGCAGCTGCCGACGAATACGGCGCGTCTTCCATCCAGATCCTCGAAGGCCTCGAGGCGGTGCGCAAGCGCCCGGGCATGTACATCGGGGATACCTCCGATGGCACGGGCCTGCATCACCTGGTTTTTGAGGTGGTTGACAACTCGATCGACGAAGCCCTGGCTGGTCATTGTGACGACATCGTTGTCACAATCCACACGGACAATTCGATTTCGGTCATCGATAACGGACGGGGCATTCCGACCGGCGTCAAGATGGACGACAAGCACGAGCCCAAGCGCTCGGCAGCCGAGATCGCGCTCACCGAGCTGCATGCGGGCGGCAAGTTCAATCAGAACAGCTACAAGGTCTCGGGCGGCCTGCATGGCGTGGGCGTGTCCTGCGTCAATGCGCTCTCCAAGTGGCTACGCCTGACTGTGCGTCGCGATGGCCAGGTACATCACATGGAGTTCGAGCGCGGTGTGCCGCGCAACCGTGTGCTGCAGCAGGTCGATGGTGTAGAGATTTCGCCCATGGCGGTGCTGGGCAGCACCGACAAGCGCGGCACTGAGGTTCACTTTTTGCCCGATGTCGACATCTTTACCGACATCACCTTTCACTACGAGATCCTGTCGCGTCGCCTGCGCGAGTTGT
>JBEELY010000229.1:0-3189 GCA_041167925.1 Pseudomonadota bacterium
GCAAGCCAATCCCCGCTCCGGAACGATGCTCAGAGTGTCTGCCGGCGTGGGTCTGGAGCGGGAGTGGAGTCTGCAGCGCCTGTCGGCCAGTGCGCGCATCAGCCCGTCCTGGCGCATCGCGGGTGCGGGTGACGACGCGCTGGACTGGGTCATCCAGGCGCGTTGGGACTGGGCCGCAGGCCGGGCCTGGTTTGGCGATCTGAGTGCCTCCCTCAACCGGCTGCAGACGCCCTGGGAGGAGCTCGCAAGCGCACGGATCAACCACCAGCGTATCGGTAGCGTCCGCTTTCTCGCCGGTCTGCGTCTGACCCAGGACTGGTCCATGATTGCCGCCGCCGATCACTGGCGCTCGGACAACACGCTCGAAGACCGCCTTGCAGCCGATTTGCAGCGTGACGGTTGGGAGGCCGGGGTGCGCTTTTGGCCGGACCGGGCCTTGCAGCTCGATGCAGTCTGGCGCAAGGAGACGGGGCGTCCTGCTGCAGCCCAGTCGATCGATGCGGCCGGACTCCCGCTGGCGCAGCCGGTCAGCAATGACTGGGATCAGCAGGCCGGTCTGCTGCGCGCGCGATGGAATCCTGCTGACCGAAGCCAGTGGCTGGCGCAGATCGGACATCTGCGCCGACAGCACGAGCAGTTGCCGCAACGCGATTTCAGCGGCGTCACCGGCTTGCTTCAGGGGCGCTGGGCCCTCAGCGGTCCGACCGATGTGCAGGTGTCGTTGGCACGCACGATCGACGCGCCGGAGCTGCTCTCGTCCAGCTATGTGGATGTCCGGACCTTCGAGTTGCGACCGCGCTGGCAGGTCACCGGACTGACGGCTCTGAGCGCCTGGCTTGCGGTATCACGGCGTCAGTACGCGGGCGATCCTGCGGCGGTGATCAACGCGGCCGAGGAGAGGAAAGACCAGTGGCGCGAGACCGGACTTCGCCTTGAAGTCGCGGTTCACCGACGCGTGCTAGCGCATATCGATCTGCGCCGCACGCTGCGCCGCTCGAATCTTGCCGCATTCGAGTTCAACGACAACACCCTGTCTGCGGGCCTGACCGCCCGGTTTTGAAGGAGGCTTCATGCAGCGCAACCAGAGCACTCGTTTTCCCCGCCAAACCGGCCTTTTCTGGTGGATCCTGGCCTTGGGTCTGATCCTCCTCACACCCGCGAAAGCGACCGAGGATGATTACCGTCTCGGGCCGGGTGACGCCGTGCGCATCCTGGTCTTTCAGCATCCTGACCTGACCCTGGAGGCGCGAATCCCCGAGTCTGGGCAGCTCTCCTATCCATTGGTGGGTAGCATTCAGGCGGCAGGGCAGTCGCAAACTGGTCTTGCCCAGATGCTTGCACAGCGCCTGCGGCAGGGGCGTTATCTGGCCGACCCGCAGGTCTCCGTGCTGATCACGGCGCACCGTAGTCAGCAGGTTTCCGTGCTGGGGCAAGTGGCCCGGCCGGGGCGCTATCCGATCGAGGTGGGTGGCCTCAGGCTGAGCGAAGTGCTGGCGCTTGCAGGCGGCATTGCACCGACCGGAGCCGACAGCGTGGTGCTGATGCGTCGCGAGGGCGCGCAACGCAACCGGCGTGTATTCGATCTCAACCATCTGGTCGGGCCTGCCGACGGGGTGGACGACCCAGTGCTGCGCTCAGAGGACCTGATTTTCGTGGAGCGGGCGCCCCAGTACTACATCTATGGGCAGGTGCAGCGCCCTGGAATGTACGGCGTCGATCGCGGGCTGACGGTCGCCCAAGCCATTGCCAAGGGTGGCGGACTGACGCTTCGCGGTACTGACCGGGGCATTCGGCTGCAGCGGCGTCATGCCGATGGCCGCATCCTGCTCCAGGAGGTGAGGCTGGAGGAGGCGGTTCTGCCCGATGACCTTCTGATCGTGCGCGAGAGTGTTTTCTGAGTCTGCCGTCCGGCGGTCGGTCTGCCCCGCCGATCCGCAGGGAAATGAGGACCGCCCAGTTCCTTCATGATTGCGACATAATTGTGTCGTAACTGTTTCGTTGTATTTGTTTCGTTCCGGAGGGCGGTATGAAGACACTTGATCTGCGGCGGGCCGGCAAGACCTGCCTGATGAAGAAAGGTCAGCCATGAGCGAGGTGATCGATCGCCCGATAGCGTCCATGGACGAGCACCTGAACAAGGTCTTCGCGGACACGGTCAGTTTCGGCGAGACCGGCGAGGTCGCCTATCTTGGACGCCAGCCCATCCTGGACCGTAATCAGCAGTTGCTGGGCTACGAGCTGTTTTATCGCGCCGATGGCGAGGTGACCCAGGCCACGTTCGCCGATGCGGTGCATGCCAGTCTGGTGGTCGTTGCAGCCCTGCTTCAGGATGTGGGCACCGAACAGGTCCTCGGGGGTAAGACGGCCTTCATCAATATTGCGGCACGGTCCCTCGATGAAGATGCCGCCATCCAGTTGCTCGATCCGCAACGCACCGTACTGGAGTTGCCCACCGATTGCAGTCTGGATGACGAGGCCCTGATGCGCCTGGCCCATTTGCGCAGGGCCGGTTTCGGTGTGGCCCTGAGCGTGGATGGGATGAGCGCTCTGCGCTTGCCGCAGTTTGCTCTGGCCTCGCACGTCAAGGTGGACCTGCAGCGTGTGGGCATGGAGGTGCTGCCTCGCCTGATGCAGCTGCTCAACGCCATGCACGGACGCCGGATTCTGGTGGCCGAGAAGGTCGAAAGCCGTGAACAGGCGGCCACCTGTCTCGAGCTCGGATTCGACGCCTTGCAGGGCTATTACTTTTCGCGCCCGGAGACCCTCTCGGCACGCAAGCTCGAGCCTGGCAAGGCGGCGGTGATGCAGGCCATCCGCCTGCTGCTGCGCAATGCCGACATCATGGAGGTCGACCAGGCGCTCAAACGCGATGTGGCGCTCTCGGTCAAGCTGCTGCGCTACATGAATTCGGCGGGCATGGGCTTGTCGCGCAAGATCGATTCACTCAAGTCGGCCATCAATCTGATGGGCTACAGCAAGCTGGCCCGCTGGCTCACACTGTTGCTGGCGACGGCCGACAGCCGGGACCCGACCGGGCAGATTCTGGCCCGGACGGCGATCACACGTGGCCGCCTGATCGAGCTGCTCGGAGAGTCGAAATTCGATTTTGGCCAGCGCGACAACCTGTTCATCACAGGCACCTTTTCGCTGCTGCCCGCCATGCTCATGGTGCCGATGGAAGAGGCGATC
>JBEELY010000315.1:0-2698 GCA_041167925.1 Pseudomonadota bacterium
CGCATCCGCTACCAACCTGGAAGCCGGCAAAGTGCAGGCGGTGAAATTTGTGGACAACCTGCGCCGCGAAGCCGCGCAGGACCCCGCCCCCGTGCACACCGGTGAGGTCAAGAAGGAAACGCAGATCATTGCCATCTACGGCAAGGGCGGCATCGGCAAAAGCTTCACGCTGGCCAACCTGTCCTACATGATGGCCCAGCAAGGCAAGAAGGTGCTGCTCATCGGCTGCGACCCCAAGAGCGACACCACGTCGCTGCTCTTTGGCGGCAAGGCCTGCCCCACCATCATCGAGACCTCCTCGCGCAAGAAGCTCTCGGGTGAGGCGGTCAGCATCGGCGATGTCTGCTTCAAGCGTGATGGCGTGTTCGCGATGGAACTCGGTGGTCCCGAGGTCGGCCGCGGCTGCGGCGGGCGCGGCATCATCCATGGCTTTGAAACCCTCGAGAAACTCGGTTTCCACGACTGGGGTTTTGATTACGTCCTGCTCGACTTCCTGGGCGACGTGGTCTGCGGCGGCTTCGGTCTGCCCATTGCGCGCGACATGTGCCAGAAGGTGATCGTGGTCGGCAGCAACGATCTGCAGTCGCTCTATGTGGCCAACAATGTCTGCAGCGCGGTCGAGTACTTCCGCAAGCTCGGTGGCAATGTGGGCGTGGCCGGCATGGTCATCAACAAGGACGACGGCACGGGCGAGGCTGCCGCTTTCGCCGAGCGCGCCGGCATCCCGGTGCTCTCGGCCATTCCAGCCAACGAAGACATCCGTCGCAAGAGCGCAGCCTACGACATCATCGGCCGCCCCGGCACGCCCTGGGCGCCGCTCTTCGAAACGCTCGCCACCAACGTGGCCGAAGCACCGCCGGTGCGCCCGCGTCCGCTCAGCCAGGACGATCTCCTGGGTCTGTTCTCGGGCTCCGCCGTGGGTCGTGATGTTGTGCTTCAGCCTGCCACCGTCACTGACATGATGGGCCGCGAGCTCATCACCAAGCCCTCTCTCGAAGTCGTCTACGACGACGCGGCCTGACCGCGCATCGCTCACGAGACTCCGACGCCATGAACGCACCACTGCCCCATCCGCTGCCGCAAGACACCACGCTCGCCAACCCGGCGGCCGCGCAGTCCGACGGTCTGGGCTGCCACTCGGGCGCGCAGGCGCTGCAGCAGGCTGCGCAAAGCGCCGGCAAGAGCGAGGTGCTTGAACAATACGCGGCCGACTATCCCAAGGGCCCGCACGATCAGCCGCAAAGCATGTGCCCGGCCTTCGGATCGCTGCGCGTGGGCCTGCGTATGCGTCGCACCCAGACCATCCTGTCGGGCTCGGCCTGCTGCGTCTATGGCCTGACCTTCACCTCGCACTTCTACGGGGCGCGTCGCAGCGTGGGCTATGTGCCCTTCAACAGTGAAACCCTGGTCACCGGCAAGCTGTTCGAAGACATCCGCGATGCCGTGCATGAGCAGGCCGATCCGGAACAGTTCGACGCCATCGTCATCATCAATCTGTGCGTGCCTACCGCCAGCGGTGTTCCACTGCAGCTGTTGCCGCGTGAGATCAATGGGGTGCGCATCATTGGCATCGATGTGCCGGGCTTTGGTGTGCCCACGCATGCCGAGGCCAAAGATGTGCTGGCAGGCGCCATGCTGCGCTACGCCCGCAACGAGATCATGGCCGGTCCGGTGCAGGCACCGCGTGCGGGCCGCAACGACAAACCTACGGTTACGCTGCTGGGCGAGGTCTTTCCGGCCGACCCGGTGGGCATCGGCATGATGCTCGAGCCCATGGGGCTAGCCGCTGGCCCGGTAGTGCCTACCCGCGAATGGCGTGAGCTTTATGCCGCCCTCGATGGCGCGGTGGTCGCTGCCCTGCATCCCTTCTATACCGCGAGCGTGCGAGAGTTTGAAGCCGCAGGCCGGCCGATCGTGGGCTCCGCTCCGGTGGGCTACGAAGGCACCGAGGCCTGGCTGCAGCAGATCGGCCTGGCGGCGGGTGTGGCGCAAGAGCGTATCGATGCCGCCAAGAACCGCATCCTGCCTGCCATTCGCGGTGCACTGTCCAAAACGCCCATCCGCGGCCGCATCACACTCAGCGGCTACGAAGGCTCCGAGCTGCTGGTGGGCCGCCTTCTGGTCGAGAGCGGCGCCGATCTTCGCTATGTGGGCAGTGCCTGCCCGGCCACGCCCTGGTCGCAGGCCGATCGCGAATGGCTCGAGGCGCGCGGTGTGCAGGTCCAGTTCCGTGCCTCGCTCGAACAAGACCTCGCCGCCTTCCGCGAATACAAGCCTGATCTGGCCATTGGCACCACGCCGGTCGTGCAGGCTGCCAAAGAGGCACGCACGCCCTCGCTTTATTTCACCAACCTCATTTCGGCTCGACCACTCATGGGCCCGGCCGGTGCGGGTTCGCTGGCCATGGTCATCAATACCGCCATCGCCAATGCATCGCGCTTTGACGCCATGCATGACTTCTTTGGCGATGTTGGCCAGGGCCATGCAGCAGGCGTCTGGGGCGGGCTTGAAGGCGTGCCGCAAGACCGCCCCGAGTTTCGCGAGCACACCCGGCGTCATGTCATCAAGCTGCTCAAGCGCCGCAAAGCCGAGGAGATGATCTGATGCTCGTCCTCGACCATGATCGCGCGGGCGGCTACTGGGGCGCGGTGTATGTCTTCACCGCCATCAAGGGCCTGCAGGTCGTCATCGACGGCCC
>JBEELY010000404.1:0-6920 GCA_041167925.1 Pseudomonadota bacterium
CCCCGTCCCGCGTCACGCACAGCACCGCCGCGGCCCGCGCCACGCTTGCCACCTTCGCCACCCTTTGCGCATGTCTTGCCGGCCTGGTCATGACCCCCTCGGCACAAGCGCAGGGCAGTGCTGACACCGACCCGCGCTGGAGCCTGATTCCAACCGTGGGCTGGGTGCTTGCCGATGGCGACCGGCGTGCCGGCAATGGCGTCAGCTATGGCCTGAGCCTCAGTCGCGTGATTGCCACCGACTGGGATCTGGCGCTGCGCGGCGCCTGGGAAAAACTCGGTTCCGAACCCGGTGGTCCTGGCCGCTACAGCATCTGGAGCGTCTCGGCTAATGGCCATTGGTACTTCGCCGGCCGACAGGGTCTGAGCATGCTCGGTGGTGGGCAGCCTTTCGCAATCGCCGGACTTGGCGTCATCAATGAGCGGGTTCCGGGCAGCACCGAATCCAACTGGATGGCACAGGCCGGCATTGGCACCGACTGGGGTATGGGCGCCTGGGGTCGGCTGCAGCTTGATGCGCGCTACCGGCTCGATGCCAACGGCACCAACCTGGGCAACGGTGGCAAGTTCGGCGACTGGATCATCGGCCTGGGCTGGCGGATTCCGCTGGGGAGCCCGGCACAAACCTCGGTGCCGGCACGGGTGATGTCGCCCCCGCCTGCGCCACCGGTCTCACCTGCCCTCATTCAGCCCAACCCGAGCAGGTGAGTTCGTCATGAACACGGACGCCCCCCTGGTGCGCATCGAGCGTCGTGGCCGCATTGCCATCGTCCATTTCGACCGTCAGGACGGCCGCAATGCGCTGTCCATGCGGGCGCTGCGCGAGTTGACAGACGCGGCACGCAGCTTCGAGCACGACCCTGATGTCTCGGCGGTCATCCTGACCGGCACCGATCAGCTCTTCAGTCTGGGGGCCGACCTGCGCGACCCCGAACTGCAGCGCTCACGCACCGGACGGCTATCAGAGCGCCGACTGGCCTCGCAGACCGGCGGCAAGATGTGCCGGGCCTGGGAAGAGGTGGAGCCGCTCACCATCGTGGCCATCGAGGGCTGGTGCGTGGGCGGTGGCGCAGCCCTGGCGGTGTCCTGCGACCTGCGCGTGGCCTCGTCGAGCGCAACGCTCTATGTGCCTGAAATCGAGCGCGGCATGAACCTCTCCTGGGGTGCAGTACCGCGTATCACGCGCCTGGTGGGCCCGGCCCGGGCCAAGCGGGTCATCCTGCTGGCCGAACGCGTCAATGCCGCCACTGCGCTGCAATGGGGACTGATCGATGAGGTGGCCGCGCCAGGGCAGACCCTGAATGCCGCTCTGGCACTGGCCGAGCGTGCGGCCAGCCTGCCGCCAGTACAGGCCCGCATGATCAAGCAGTCGATCAATGCCAACGCCCATGCGCTCGATCGCGCCATCAGCCACTCCGACTTCGACCAGTTCATGCTGGCGACCGCCTCGGGTGACTATGCCGAGGGCGTGAAGTCGTTTTTCGAGAAGCGCCCACCCGACTACACCGGCGCCTGAGCCTTCACGACAACGGCGTCGGGCCGGAACCTGATCGAGCCCTACCCTGCGACCTGGCTCAGTGTGTCGAGCACAGCGTCACCAAAGGCCGCCGTGCCGATGACCGTTTCTCCGGCGGCAGCAATGTCTGCAGTGCGTGCGCCCTGCAGCAAGACCCGCTCAATCGCCTGCTCGAGCAGAACGGCCAGATCATTTCTTTGTGCCGTATGGCGCAGCAATAGAGCCACGCACAACAGAGCACCGACCGGATTGGCAATACCGCGGCCCTCGATATCGGGCGCACTGCCATGCACCGGCTCATACAGGGCCGCAGGGCGACCGTCCGCTCGCAGATCACCCAGCGAGGCGGAAGGCAGCATGCCTAGCGAGCCCGCAATCGCGCCCGCGCCATCGGACAGAATGTCGCCAAACATGTTGTCGGTCACGATCACATCAAAGCGATTGGGCTGGCGCACGAGCTGCAATGCGCAGTTGTCGACCAGCATGTGGGTGAGCTCGAGGTCAGTGAACTCACGGGCATGCAATGCCGTGACTGTCTCGCGCCACAGCAGACCCGTCTCGAGCACATTCGACTTGTCGACCGAACAGAGGCGGCCTGTGCGACTGCGCGCCAGCCTGAAGGCAAAGCGCGCGACACGCTCGATCTCGGCTGTGTTGTAGCGCAGGGTGTTGTGCGCCTCTTCGATGCCATCGCTGCGACGCTCCCGCCCACGCGGCAGACCGAAGTACAGCCCGCCGGTATTCTCGCGCACCAGAGCGATGTCGGTGCCTTGCGCGACATGCGGCTGCAGCGGGCAGGACGCCGCCAGCGCAGGCCAATGGCGTACCGGCCGCAGGTTGGCATAAAGCCCGAGCTCGCGCCGCAGACGCAGCACGCTGCCTTCGCGGCGCAGCTGCATTGGCACGCCCGCATAGTCGCCACCGATGGCGCCAAACAGCACGGCATCGACCTCGAGCGCCAGACTCAGGGTGTCGGGCGGAAGGATATGGCCACTGGCCTTCCAGGCCGACAGGCCGTAAGGACGCTCGATCAGTTCAAGTGCCAGGTCGCCATGATCGGCAAGTTGCACCAGCGCCCTTCGGGCTTGCTCGATCACCTCGGGGCCCACACCATCGCCACCGAGGACCAGAACGCGCAGGCTCACGCAGGATCGACCGGATCGAGCCGGTATCCGAATCCGTACACCGGCAGCAATTTCCATCCGGTATCGGCATCGAGTTGCAGCTTGCGACGCACCCGGCTCACATGGGTATCGACCGTACGGGTATCGAGTTCGGCCGACACCCCCCAGACCTGCTCAAGAAGCTTGACCCGGGAAAGCAAACGCCCGGGGTTCTGAAACAGGAAGACCGCCAGATCGAATTCCTTCTGGGTCAGTGCAATCGGCTTGCCCGAGAGGGTGACCGCACGCCGCTCCGGATCGATCTCGTAGGCGCCCAGACGCAACACACCCGAGCGGATGCTGCGGGCCCGCCGGGTGAGCGCTTCCATCCGGGCCAGCAGCTCCAGGGTCTTGGGTGGCTTGACGATGAAGTCGTCTGCGCCCTGGCGCAGGGCAGTCACGACATCGGACTCGGCGTCACGCGCGGTCACGACCATCACCGGCAACTCCATGCCGAATCGCTGTCGCACGGCGGCCAGAACCTGATCACCCGACATCTCGGGCATCATCCAGTCAAGCAGCAGAAGGTCGTACGCGGTGTTGTCGAGCGAGGCCAGAAATTCGCTACCCTGGGCAAACCCACTTGCACGATGCCCACCGGTTTCGACCAGCATGGTCAGGAACTGCCGCTGATAGGCGTCGTCTTCGAGGATGGCAATGTGCATGGTGGGGGACGGGTTTCGGTCCTGAGCCTGAAGCAACGCGATCGGGACGGGATCGGAGCCTTGCGGGGACCGCAGGTCGATTCAACTACTCTGATCGTGTCGGGTTCATGACGAATTCATGAACTTCACGGAGTGTAAACCATCCCCCTTCCGGTGGGCGAGGGAAGCACCCCCGCGTGAGCAAGGGTTCAGCGCCCGGTGGGCCGAGGGCTCAGCCTCCTGCCTGATGAGGGTTCAGCGAAGGACGAGGTTGTCACGGTGGATGAGCTCAGGCTCCTCCACATAGCCCAAGAGGCCTTCTATCTCTGCCGACGGCCGACCTGCGATCCGGCGTGCCTCCTGGGAACCATAGTTGCTCAGACCACGAGCAATCTCCTGGCCCTCGGGGGAGAGCACCGCCACGACATCGCCCCGTTCGAATTCCCCACTTACTTCGGTCACGCCGATCGGCAGCAGGCTCTTGCCGTCGCGCATCACCGCGCGTGCCGCCCCCGCGTCCAGACGCACCGCGCCTCGCAACTGCAGGTGGTCGGCAAGCCATTGTTTGCGAGCCGCCAGCCTTGGCATCTGGGCCACGAAGGTGGTGCCCAGGGCATCGCCCGAGGCCAGGCGTACCAGCACCTCAGGCTCGCGTCCGGAACACACCACCGTGGAGGCGCCGCCATGCGCTGCACGACGCGCTGCAAGCACCTTGGTGATCATGCCGCCCTTGCCGATCGAAGTGCCCGCGCCTCCTGCCATGCCCTCCAGGGCAGGGTCTGCAGCCACAACCCGAGACAACAGACGGGCCTGCGGATCCTTGCGGGGGTCGGCGGTATACAGGCCCAATTGATCGGTCAGGATGATCAGCACATCGGCATCGATCAGATTGGTGACCAGGGCGCCCAAAGTATCGTTGTCTCCCACCTTGATTTCGTCAGTGGTGACCGTGTCGTTTTCGTTGATGATCGGCACCACCCCGTGCGCCAGCAGGGTGCGCAGGGCGGAGCGGGCATTCAGGTAGCGCCGACGATCGGCCAGATCATCGTGGGTCAGCAGAATCTGCGCGGTCTGCAGGCCATGGGCCCGAAAACAGCTCTCGTAAACCTGGGCAAGGCCCATCTGGCCCACTGCCGCCGCGGCCTGAAGGGCATGGATCTCATGGGGCCGAGCAGGCCAGCCCAGACGCTTGATGCCCTCCGCGATCGCCCCCGAAGACACCAGCACCACCTCGCGCCCCTGCCGGCGCAACTCGGCAATCTGAGCCGCCCAGCGACTGATGGCTTGCGGATCGAGGCCTCGCCCCTCATTGGTCACCAAAGCCGAGCCGACCTTGACGACAATCCGTGCGGCCTGGGCAACGACCGGGGTCTCGGCCATGGCCTGCGTCAGTTCAAGCCTGGTCTGTGCGGCATCGGTCACAGTGCTGTTGCTGTTGCTGTTACTGGTGCTGGTCACGATACGACGGAAGAAGAATCGCCCTCGTCGGGCTGCTGTCTGAACCGGGGGTCATCCTCGGTCGCTGCTGCCGCCTCGCGATGCCGGGCCAGATGATCCCAGATGGCGTGGCACAGGGTGCTGCAGCCCTCTCCAGTGAGGGCAGAAATGGCAAATACCGGCCCGACTGGTCGATAACGGCGCTTGAACTCCGCCATGGCGAGCGCCCGCTGCGACCGCTTGCCATCCGTGCCACTGCCAGGATCATCGCTGAGGGCATCGATCTTGTTGAGCACCAGCCAGCGTGGCTTGTCATACAGCTCACGATCGTACTTGCGCAGTTCGCGCACGATGGCCCTGGCCTCTTGCACCGGGTCGCGCTCGGCCTCGAGGCCAGAGAGGTCGACCAGATGCAGCAGCAGGCGCGTGCGCTGCAAATGGCGCAAAAACTGATGACCCAGGCCTGCACCTTCGGCAGCACCTTCGATCAGCCCCGGCACATCGGCGATCACAAAGCTGCGCTCATCGGCCACCCGGACCACCCCCAGATTGGGATGCAGGGTCGTGAAGGGATAGTCGGCGATCTTGGGCCGTGCATTGGAGACGCGCGCAATGAAGGTGGACTTGCCCGCGTTGGGCATGCCCAGCAAGCCGACATCGGCCAGCACCTTGAGCTCGAGCCTTAGCGTGCGCTCCTGGCCCTCCTGGCCCGGGGTGGACTGGCGCGGCGCACGGTTGGTACTTGATTTGAAATGCAGATTGCCCAGGCCACCCTCGCCACCCTGAGCAAGCAGGGCCTTTTGGCCATGGGTGGTGAGATCGGCCACCAGTTCGCCGGTGAGTTCGTCAAGAATCTGGGTGCCAACGGGCATGCGCAGGACGATGTCTTCGGCGCCCTTGCCGTACTGATCTGATCCGCGTCCGCCTTCCCCGTTGCGAGCCCGGTGGATGCGTGCATAGCGATAGTCAATCAGGGTATTGATGTTCTGGTCGGCCAGGGCCCAGACCGAGCCGCCGCGGCCACCGTCTCCGCCACTCGGGCCGCCCTTGGGAATGTATTTCTCGCGTCGAAAGGCAACAGCGCCATTGCCGCCGTTTCCGGCAAGGACTTCGATACGGGCTTCGTCGACAAATTTCATAGCAGTGCCCGCAGGTCCTGGGAATGAGAAACAAAGAGCGTACTGCCGACACCTGCAAGAACCAGGATGCCCAGGACGAGAAAAATACCTGCCGCAATGCGATGGACCCAGGTCATGGGCACGTGGCGGGTGATGCGCTCGCCCGCAAACACGACAGGCACGTTGGCCAGCATCATGCCCAGGGTGGTCCCTGCGACCACGGCCACCAGAGCTGAATCGCGCGCGGCCAGCGCCACCGTGGCGATCTGGGTCTTGTCGCCCATCTCGGCCAGAAAAAAGGTGATCACGGTGGCCCCAAAGACCCCAAGGCGGGTGGCCGAGGGCGCAGCATCGTCAAGCTTGTCGGGCACCAGCATCCAGGCGGCCATGGCCAGAAAAGTCAGACCCAGCATCCAGCGCATCCACTCGGGGCTCAAGACCTGCTGCGCCCAATGACCGACCGCGCCAGCCACGGCATGATTGGCCAGTGTCGCCACCAGGATGCCCGCCACGATCGGCCAGGGCTTGCGAAAGCGCGCGGCGAGCAGCAGCGACAGGAGTTGCGTCTTGTCGCCCATTTCGGCCAGCGCCACGATGCCAGTGCTGAGCAGAAAGGATTCCATGCCGGGGCTATATGAAGTCGAACCGGGCGATCTCTGTTCAGGCCTGAATCACACAAGCCGGAGCCAGGAAAGCCAACAGGCGAACCTGCAAATCAAAAGCCCCGCACAAGCGGGGCTTTCTGCAGGGCCTGCGAAACGGAGCGCCTTACTGCAGGGGATCGACACAAACCATGTGACGACGCATCGGGCCCTTGACTGCGAAGCGGACCGTACCGTCGATCAGGGCGTAGAGAGTATGGTCTTTGCCCATGCCCACGTTGGCGCCGGCGTGGAAACGGGTGCCACGCTGACGAACGATGATGGAACCCGCGGGAATGGTCTCGCTGCCGTAGGCCTTGACGCCCAGTCGTTTCGACTCGGAATCGCGACCGTTGCGGGTTGAGCCGCCGCCTTTTTTCTGTGCCATGGTGTTGTGATCCT
>JBEELY010000408.1:0-6958 GCA_041167925.1 Pseudomonadota bacterium
ACCTCGGCCAAAGACGGGCTCAGCATGGGCGTCAGCAGTCCGTGCTCAGCAAGATCCAACCCATGCGCAGACCAGACGCAAACTGGGAGGGCTCTGTCGGTGAGGCGATCCATGCGTCAGAGCCCGGCATTGCACCTGTGGCCCGCAGCGACGGAGTCTGTGCTCGGGGCAAGGCCAAGCCCAGGGCAGGCATCAGCGCCGTGCTGCCCACGGTCATGAGGAAGGCGCGTCGGCGAGGCGGAAGGGCGATGGGCAGGGCGTTGGGATCAGAGGCCATGGGACGAGCCTGCCGCCAGCATGGCAATCCGGATTGAGGCTGCTCACCGTCTGTAGAATTCGCGCCGACCATGAAGCCCCCCGAATCCGCCAAGCCCAACGCGCCCCCCAGCCCCTTGCCTTCGCCGGCGCGCCGTCGCATGCAGCGCCTGAAACTGCTCGCGGTGCTGTTGGTCTGCGCATCGCCGGTGATTGCCTCCTATCTGGCCTACTACGTGTTCCCGCCCATGGGGCGGACCAACTATGGGGATCTCATCGAGCCGCAGCGCCCCGTGCCCGCCCTGGCCCTGCAGACACTGGACGACCAGGCCTCGGACTGGAAGCCACTTTTGGGCCAGTGGGTTCTGTTGCAGGCCGATTCAGGCGCCTGCCAGGACGCCTGCAAGGACAAGCTGCATGCCCTGCGTCAACACCGCACCATGACCGGCAAGGAGCGAGAGCGCATCGACCGGGTTTGGCTGGTGACCGATACGGATGCTGTGGATCCGGCTGTGCTCGAGGGTCATGAAGGTCTGAGGGTGCTGCGGGTTGATGCGCAGCAACTCGGGGCCTGGCTTCCCGTCGACGCCGGTCAGACCGTGTCGGACTATCTTTTCGTGATCGACCCGCAGGGCAACCTCATGATGCGCTTTGCAGCCCGAGGCGAGCCCAGGCGTATTCACAAGGACATCAACCGCCTGCTGCGTGCCTCGCGGATCGGTTGAACTTCAGTCTCCATGCAGTCCGCCATGTCGTCGTACAGAAGCCCATCCACCGCAAGCCCGTTTTTCAGGCTGCTTGCCTTTGCGCTGTTTCTGACCTTCGACCTGATCATGTTCGGCGCCTTTGTGCGCGTGACTGATGCAGGCTTGGGTTGCCCCGACTGGCCTGGCTGCTACGGCAAGGCCAGTCCGATCGGCGCCATGGCCCAGATCAGGGAGGCCGCAGCTGTCCTGCCTGACGGGCCCGTGACCGTTTTCAAGGCCTGGGTCGAAATGCTGCACCGTTATGTGGCTGCCGGGCTCGGACTGATCATCATTGCGCTGGTGGTGCTTGCCCATCGCGACACGCGCCGACGTGCCAGCATCGGCCTGGCCTGGTTCACCCTGGCCTGGATCCTGCTGCAGGGGGCCTTTGGTGCCTGGACTGTGACGCTCAAGCTGCAACCGGCCATCGTGACCCTGCATCTGCTGGGCGGCATGGTGTTGTTCGGCCTGCTGGTGGCGCAGTGGGTTCGGATCCGGATGCAGGAGGGCTTGCCCATTCTTGGCGCCGGGTTGTGCCGACTCGCCTGGATCGCTTGTGCGGTGCTGTTCGTGCAGATCGCGCTGGGCGGCTGGGTCAGCACCAACTACGCCACTCTGGCCTGCGAAGATTTTCCGACCTGCCAGGGCCAATGGTGGCCGGCGGCCGACTTTGCGCGCGGATTTCAGCTGTGGCGACCATTGGGCCTGACCGCAGACGGGGCAGCGCTGCCGTTTCAGGCACTGACCGCAATTCACCTCACTCACCGCCTGTGGGCGATCGTGGCCTTTGCGGTGTTGGGGCTGCTGGCCTGGGCCTTGCGGACCCAGGATGGACGCAGCGCGCGCTGGTTGGGTCTGCTGCTGCTGTTGCAACTCGTCACCGGTCTGACCAACATCTTTCTCGACTGGCCCCTGGCCGCGGCCGTGCTGCATACCGGAGGTGCTGCAGCGCTGGCCGGCATGACGATCATGGTAGCCTTGCGCTCGCCTCATCGCTCTCTCTGATGGACCTGCTGCACCGACCTCAGGCTTCTCTCGCGCACACGGCGGGCCAGTATTTCGCGCTCACCAAGCCGCGCATCGTCATGCTGACCGCATTTTGCGCGGTGATCGGCATGGTGCTGGCTACCGATTCTGCGGTGCCCTGGCCCATCCTCCTCTTTGGAACGCTCGGAATCTCCCTGCTGGCTGGGGCAGGGTTCACGCTCAACTGCCTGGTCGAGCGGGGGATTGATGCCCGAATGGCCCGTACCCGGGCACGTCCGGCTGCCCGCGGCGAGGTGTCCACTACCGGAGCGGCGGTGTTTGCGGCCGTGCTGGCCGTATTGGGCTCCTCGATGCTGCTGGCCTTCGTGAATGCCCTCACCATGTGGCTCACGCTGGCCACGTTTGTGGGCTATGCCCTGATCTACACCCTCATCCTCAAACCGGCCACGCCTCAGAACATCGTGATCGGTGGGGCGTCTGGGGCGATGCCACCCGTGCTGGGCTGGGCGGCCGTGGCCAACGGCGTCGGCGCTGAGGCACTCGTCCTCTTCCTGATCATTTTCGTCTGGACGCCACCTCATTTCTGGGCGCTGGCGCTCTATCGCATTGAAGATTACAAGCGCTCCGGGCTTCCGATGTTGCCTGTCACCCACGGGCCCCAGTTCACGCAACTGCATATCCTTCTCTACACGGTGCTGCTCCTGGCCACTAGCCTGCTGCCCTGGCTGATCGGCATGAGTGGCTGGATCTACCTGGCTTGTGCGCTCATTCTGGGCGGATGGTTCGTGGTCTATGCTTGGCGGCTCTGGCGGGCCTATACCGATGCCCTGGCACGGCGGACCTTCACTTACTCGATCTGGTATCTCGCTGCGATCTTTGCCGCGTTGCTGGTTGATCATTGGTGGAGATGAGCCCGATGCATTCCGTCCCGAGACCGCGCCGTATCTGGGTGCGTACCCTGGCTGCCGCCGCGCCGCTTGCCCTTATGCTCACGGGTCTTTCTGCGTGCGACCGTTTGATGCCTTCACGCAGCTTCAAGGCAGTCGACATTACCGGGGCAGACTACGCGCGCAGGCTCGATCTGCCTGACCTCGATGGCAAGTTGCGCACCCTCGATGATTTTCGCGGCAAGCTGGTGGTGGTGTTTTTCGGCTTTACCCAGTGCCCTGATGTCTGTCCGACAACGCTGGCCAAGATGTCCGAAGTCATGAAACTGCTGGGCGATGCGTCCGGCAAGGTTCAGGTGATTTTCGTGACAGTAGACCCCGAGCGCGATACGGCGCAGGTGCTGCGCGAATATGTCGGCGTGTTCGATCCCGGCTTCATTGCACTGCGCGGCGACGCCGAGCAGCTCAAGGCAGTTCGCAAGGAATTCCGCCTCATCGTTCAGAAAAACGCAGGCGCCACGCCCACCAGCTACACCATCGACCACACCGCGGCCTCGTATGTGTTCGATACCGAGGGTCGGCCCCGACTGTATGTCCGGCACGAGGCCACCGCAGCCGACATCGCGGCCGATCTGCGACAGCTGCTGCAATAGGCGCAGCGCCCACCTTCAGCAGGCCAGGCTGTCGCGTTCAGCTGGCCGGAGCCTTCAGTAGGCCCGATCGTCTCCTTTGACGGCCTGGGCCACCGTGCGCCACAGAATGCGCGCATCCAGTGCGGGTGACCATTCCCTCAGATACTGAAGGTCGTAGGCGACTCGCCGCTCCATCTTGTCCAGGGTATCGGTCTCGCCGCGCGCGCCACTGACCTGCGCGAGGCCGGTGATGCCAGGCAATGCCTTGTGGCGCAGCATGTAGCCGTCGATGCGGTCACGGTAAAACTCATTGTGGGCAAGGGCATGGGGCCGCGGGCCGATCACGCTCATGCGCCCCTGCAGCACATTGAAGAATTGCGGCAGTTCATCCAGAGAGGTGCGGCGCAGAAAGGCGCCCAGAGGCGTGATCCGCGGGTCACTGCGGGTGGCCTGTTTCACGGTATCGCCATCTTCGGTCACGCGCATTGTGCGGAACTTCCAGACCTCAATGGTGCGGCCGTTCAGGCCATGGCGGCGCTGTCGGAACAGCACCGGTCCGCCGGGCATGGTGAGCCGGATAGCGGCTGCGATCATCAGCATGAGCGGCCCGGTCAAGAGGATGGCCGTCAGTGCCAGAGCGATATCTGCGGCGCGCTTCAGGGCGGCGCGCGGGCCTGTGAACGGTGATCCGCAGACCGTCAGCATCCGGGTGCCGGCAATGTGGTTGATGCGCACCTGCAGTTCGGAATGCTCGGGCCACTGCGGCAGGAAGTGCACGCTTGCCGTGCTGTCGCGCAGCTGGCTCAGGGCCTCACTGATGCGGGGCGCAGAACTGACCGGCAAGGCAAGAAACACCTCGTCGATCGATTCACGCCGGACGATCTCGCCAAGCGCCTCGAGGCGGCCGAGCAGGGGCGCTTCGAGGGTCTCATCGATTCTGGGCGGTTCGCGATCGTCGACGAATCCGACCAGGCGATGTGGGCGTATCTGACTGCGCCCCGGGAGACGTCCTCGCCAACCGGACTGTCTGACCGTTGGGCTCATGAGGGCCCGGGCGAATGCCCGGCCCTGGGGGTTGGCGCCGACGATGATCGAATTGGCCATGCGAATCCGCGCTCCGGGGCTGGTTGAACCACGGCAGCTGACTGGCGAGGATCGTGCCCGGCTGCAATCTGCGTGCAACCTGAATGCAATCTGCGTGCAACCCGGCAGCATTACGGTTCCGGGATGAAAGTCACCGTCATTGGAAGTGGTTACGTGGGCCTGGTCTCGGGCGCCTGTCTTGCCGAGATGGGTAACGATGTCTTGTGCCTGGATATCGATCCGCACAAGATCGCCATGCTTGAGCGTGGCGAGATCCCCATTCATGAGCCCGGACTTGAGGACATGATCCGGCGCAATGCAGCGGCGGGTCGCATGCGCTTTACGACCGACGCCGCGCGCGCCGCAGCCCATGGCACGCTGCAGTTCATTGCCGTGGGTACGCCGCCGGATGAAGATGGCTCGGCCGACCTGCAATATGTGATTGCTGCCGCGCGCAGTCTCGGGCGTCACATGACCGACTACAAGGTGGTGGTCGACAAGTCCACGGTCCCGGTGGGCACGGCCGACAAGGTGCGCGAGGCTGTTCGTCAGGAGCTCCTGGCCCGTGGGGTACAGGTGCCCTATGCGGTGGTGTCCAACCCCGAGTTCCTCAAGGAGGGTGCGGCCATTGAGGATTTCATGCGGCCCGACCGGATCGTGGTGGGCGCGGATGATGAGCAGGCCATCCTGCTGATGCGCGCACTTTATGCGCCTTTCCAGCGCAATCACGAGCGGCTCGTGGTCATGGACACCCGCTCGGCCGAGCTCACCAAATATGCGGCCAATGCCATGCTGGCTACCCGCATCTCCTTCATGAACGAGCTAGCCCTGCTCGCCGAAAAACTCGGCGCCGACATCGAGCTGGTGCGTCAGGGCATCGGCTCTGACCCCCGTATCGGTTATCACTTCCTGTATTCGGGCGCGGGCTATGGCGGCTCGTGCTTCCCCAAAGACGTCAAGGCCCTGATCCGCACGGCGGCCGATCATGGCCGCGAACTGCAGGTGCTCTCGGCAGTTGAGGCGGCCAACGACACCCAGAAGCAGGTGCTGGTCGACAAGCTCAAGCGCCGCTTCGATGGATCTCTGCACGGACTGCGGGTGGCCCTCTGGGGCCTGGCCTTCAAGCCAAATACCGATGACATGCGCGAAGCCCCCAGCCGGGTGGTGATCCAGGCGCTGCTCGACGAGGGTGCCACGGTATGCGCCTACGATCCGGTGGCCATGAACGAAGCGCGTCGGGTGTTCGGAGACCTCGAGGGTCTGAGCTATGCTGAAGGGCCCATGCAGGCGCTGCAGGAGGCCGATGTGCTCATGATCGTCACCGAGTGGAAAGAATTCCGTAGCCCGGATTTTGACGCCATCCGGCAGGCACTGAAGCATCCGGTCATTATTGACGGTCGCAACATGTACCCGCCTGCACTGGTACGCGCCAGCGGTCTCGAGTACCACGCCATCGGCCGTCCATGACGGTTCTGGTCACCGGCGCGGCCGGCTTCATCGGCATGCATGTGGCGCAGCGCCTGCTGGCCGATGGCGAGCAGGTGGTCGGACTGGACAATCTCAACGACTACTACGATCCCGCTCTCAAGCAGGCGCGGCTTGATGTACTGGCTGCAAGCCAGGGCGCACATGCAGGCCGCTGGCATTTCGAGCGACTCGATATCGCACATGAAGGTGCCGTGTCCGCCCTTCTTGCGCGTCATCCGCAGATCGATCAGGTGATCCATCTGGCGGCCCAGGCCGGGGTGCGCTATTCGCTGACCCATCCGCAGGCTTATGCCGCCGCCAACCTCACCGGCTTCGTACAGGTGCTTGAAGCCTGCCGACACGCCCGCGTGCGGCATTTGGTCTATGCCTCTTCATCCAGCGTCTATGGTGGCAATCGCAAGATGCCATTTGCAGAAACCGACCCGGTTGATCATCCGGTGAGCCTGTACGCAGCCACCAAAAAAGCCAATGAACTCATGGCGCATACCTACAGCCATTTGTACGGTCTGCCGACCACGGGGTTGCGCTTTTTTACCGTGTACGGACCCTGGGGACGGCCCGACATGGCGCCTTTCCTGTTCGCGCGGGCCATTCTTGCTGGCGAACCCATCGACGTCTTCAACGATGGCGACATGAAGCGCGACTTCACCTACATCGACGACATTGTCGAGGGGGTGGTGCGCACCCTGCGCCGGATTCCCGAGGCTGATTCAGGCGCTGCCGAACGTGCGCCCGATGCTTCGCGCAGTGCGGCGCCCTGGCGGATCTTCAATATCGGCAACAGCGAGCCGGTGGCTTTGCTCGATTTTATTGGCATGCTCGAACGGGCCTTGGGCAAACCGGCGCTGCGCCGTTTGTTGCCCATGCAGCCAGGCGATGT
>JBEELY010000057.1:0-2552 GCA_041167925.1 Pseudomonadota bacterium
TCCCTCAAGCTGCGGGTACTGGACGTGCTCATTGATGCGCCGCGTGTCGTCCTGCACCTGAACGAAGATGGCAGCACTGACATCGACGACCTGAAGGCGCGCAAGGCATCAGAGGCGCAAGCGGCCTCGTCCTGGCGTCTGGACTGGCAGATTGAACGGATCAGGATCCAGTCGGCTGCCTTCAGGCTGCACGACGCACGGACCAGGCAGGTCTTCGAGGTCGATGCCTTGTCCCTGAATACCGGGGGTCTTTCGCAAGGGGGCCTGCGCGATGCGCTCGAGCTTCAGGCCAGGGTGCAGGGCAGCAGCTTGCGTGCCCGTCTCCAGGTCTCCTCGCTGACGCAGGCGCCCCGCGTGAGCGGCAGGATCGACCTTGATTCGCTTGAACTGCCGCGCATCGCCCCATGGATCCCCTTGCCGGACGACCTGCAGATTGCCTCCGGCAGGCTCGAGCTCGGAATCGACCTCACTCTGGATACCGGGCGCGACGATGCAAAGCGACTGGAAGTCGAAGGCAAGGCGGAAGTATCGGCCTTGCAGATCGGCCCACGGTCACTCCATGCACAGGATGCGAAAGACGAGAACGAAAGTCAGGCCGGGCTGAGGCTGGGCAGTGCAAAGATCGATCTGGCACCTAGCACGCCGCTGGGAGGCCGGATCGACATCCGGTCGGTCGAGATCGATGCGCCCCGGCTCGTCAGTGGGCGCACGGCGCAGGGGCAATTGCTCTGGCCTTCGCCGAGCCCGCAAGACACCCCCCCTTTCAACCCTGCAGGTCTGCCCGCCGTGTCGATTGGGCAGGTGCAGTTGCGCGAGGGGCGCGTGGTCTGGCGTGATCAGCTCGGCGGCAAGGCCGAGCGATTGGCACTGCGCAACATTGCACTGCAGGCGCGCGGGATCCGACTACCCAGGCTCGATCAGATGGACAGCCTTGAGGCTGAGGCCGAACTCGCGCTGCACCTCGAGGATGCCGGCGACCTGCAGGCGCAGGCCCGGATCAGCCCTGCCGCGCTGGAGGCTCAGGCCCAGTTGCGTCAGTGGTCCCTGACCCGATTCCTACCCATGCTGATGCCAGCAGACGGACCGCGGGCCCGGATCGCTCCGCTCGATCTGCAGGCGCAGGTGGTATGGCAGCGTGCGGACGATCAGATCCTGATCCGCAATGCGAACATGCAAACCACCCAGTTTGCCCTGCGAGACGGTGAGCGGCTCCTGGTCGAGGCACAAGGCCTTCGCATTTCGCGACTGGAAGGCCGCTGGGCCAAGGGACAGCTCGACCTTGATGTGCTAGATCTTGCCGCACAGGAATTGCAAAGCCCACCGGTGCGAACCCTTCGAAACCTGAAGGTGTCAGCAAAGGTGGGGGGTATTGCGAACGCGTCGGGCCGACCTTTGGCGATACGTGCCACTCTGGGCGCCGATGAGGTCGGCGAAGCGTCCGTCAACGCAGCGCTGATGCTTGCGCCAGTGGTGCTCAAGGGCAAGGCAGGACTGCGGGGCGTCGATCTCACACTGCTGCAGCCCTTTCTGGAGCCCTTCGCCAACATCACCATGGAATCGGGCCGGGCCTGGGCTGACGGTCATCTTGAACTCTCGCTTGCGGCACCGAACCCGCGGGAACCGGCAGTCATGACACCGATGCAGCTTCAATGGCGAGGCGATGTCTCGATCAATGCGCTGCGTGCTTCCGACCCGAACACCGGCGATCCTCTCGTACGGGTGGGTGCAATGGCCCTGCCCGCTTTGCAGGTGCAGTGGAGTGAACCTGCCTCCAGTCCCAACCGGATCGAGACGGCGGACATCGCGCTCGTCGACTTCTTCGCCCAGCTCACCCTGGGTGCCGACGGCAAACTCAATCTCGGGCGCGTGATGTCACGCGAAGCAGCCTCTGATCGCGGCACGGTCGCAAGCGCTGCTCAGGCCGCTGCAGGCCCTGCCGCTGCCGCGGCACCTGTCAGCCCCAAGCCCGTGATCCGGCTGGGTACGGTGCGCATCGCAAGCGGCCAGATCGATTTCAGCGACCAGTTCATCAAGCCCAACTACCGGGCTAATCTGGTTGATCTGCGGGGTGCGATCACGCCGCTGGAAGGCGATCCAGAAGGCCCATCGGATGTAGAGATCAGTGGCAAGGTCGATGGGGATACGCCACTTGAAATCAGCGGACGGATCAATCTGTTCGCGGCTGAGCCCTTCATTGATCTGCGCGCCGTTGCCCAGGGCTTCGATCTGCCCAAGCTCAGTCCGTATTCAGGCAAGTGGGCAGGCTATGCGATCGAGAAAGGCAAGCTCACCGCCAATCTGCGCTACCGGCTCGAAGGTGAAAAGCTGCAAGCCGAGAATCAGGTGATCATCAACCAGCTGACCTTTGGCGATCGGGTTGAGAGTCCGGATGCGCTCAAGATTCCCGTGCGTCTGGCCATCTCCCTGCTCAAAGACCGCAATGGCGTGATCCAACTGGATCTCCCGATCTCGGGCACGATCTCCGATCCCCAGTTCTCGGTGGGCCGTCTGATCTTGCAGGCCATCGGCAATGTGCTGACCCGCATCGTCAC
>JBEELY010000295.1:0-3285 GCA_041167925.1 Pseudomonadota bacterium
TGGCCGAGCTCAAGGCCACCGCCCCCTCACTGATCGAGGAGGACGGCGACGCGCTGGTGATCCGGCATGTGTATATCGAGCGTCGCATGGTGCCGCTCAATATCTACCTCGAGCGTGCCGATGACGCCGAACGCGAGCGGGCTCTGATTGAATACGGCGACGCGATCAAGCAGATGGTCGCGGCCGACATCTTTCCGGGCGACATGCTCTACAAGAATTTCGGCGTCACCCGACAGGGCCGCGTCGTGTTCTACGACTATGACGAAGTCGCCTATGTCACCGAGTGCAATTTCCGGCGCATTCCGCCGCCGCGAACGCCCGAGGACGAAATGGCGAGCGAGCCCTGGTACAACGTCGGCCCCAATGACGTCTTTCCCGAGGAATTCGGCACTTTTTTGCTGGGCGACCCCCGGGTTCGCGAGGCCTTCATGCGCCACCATGCCGACCTGCTCGATGCCGCCTTCTGGCAGGAAAGGCAGGCCCGCATCCGTGCCGGGGCGCTCGAAGACGTGTTCCCGTATCCCGAATCGCTGCGCTTTCGGAACCGATATCATCGGGCGCAGGCTTGAAGCAGCATTCCCTTGCACCCTTGAAGCCCCTTGAAGCCCCCTTCAGGCTCTGGAGAAACTCATGAATGATCCGATCGTCATCGCTTCTGTGGCCCGTACCCCCATCGGCAGCATGATGGGCGAGTTGGCCGGCTTTGCGGCGCATCAACTCGGCGCGCATGCTATTCGCGCCGCGGTCGCCCGGTCCGGGCTTGCGCCCGAGCAAGTCCAGGAAGTGATCATGGGCTGCGTGCTGCCTGCGGGCCAGGGCCAGGCGCCCGCCCGGCAGGCCTCACTCGGCGCCGGTCTGCCCATGTCGGCCGGGGCCACCACCCTCAACAAGGTCTGCGGCTCGGGCATGAAGGCTGCCATGCTCGCGCATGACCTGCTGCGTGTGGGCAGCCAGGACATCATCGTGGCGGGCGGCATGGAAAGCATGAGCAATGCGCCCTACCTGATGCTCAAGGGTCGTGGCGGTTATCGCTACGGCCATGGCACCCTGTTTGATCACATGGCCCTCGATGGCCTTGAAGATGCCTACGACAAGATGCCCAATGGCGGCGGCAAGTCGATGGGCAACTATGGCGAAGACTGCGCTGCGCATTATCAGTTCACGCGCGAGGCCCAGGACGCCTTTGCCATTGCATCCACCGAGCGGGCCCGTGCAGCCAATACCGATGGTTCGTTTGCCTTCGAGATCGCACCGATCACCGTGGCGGGTCGCAAGGGCGAGGTGATCATCGACAAGGACGAGAGCCCCTTCAAGAGCGACATCAGCAAGATTCCCGGGCTCAAGCCCGCGTTCCGCAAGGACGGCACGGTCACGGCCGCATCGTCTTCCTCGATCTCCGATGGCGCAGCGGCCCTGGTCATGATGCGCGCCTCCACGGCCTCGTCCCTGGGCATCCAGCCGATCGCCCGCATGGTGGGCCATGCCACCCATGCCCAGCAGCCGCAGTGGTTCACGACCGCACCCGTGGGCGCCATCCGCAAGCTCTATGACAAGACCGGCTGGAGCAGCGCGACCACCGACCTCTTCGAAATCAACGAGGCCTTTGCGGTCGTGGCGATGGCCGCCATGAAAGAACATGGCCTGCCGCACGAAAAGGTCAATATTCACGGCGGGGCCTGCGCTCTTGGGCATCCGATCGGTGCCTCGGGGGCGCGGCTGATCGTCACGCTGATCGGTGCCCTGCGCAAGACCGGCGGCAAGCGGGGCGTTGCCTCGCTGTGCATCGGCGGTGGCGAGGCCACGGCTGTCGCCATCGAGATGCTCTGAGGGCCACCGCGCATGCCTACCGCCCTTGTGCTGGGTGCCTCGCGGGGCATCGGCCTGGAGTTCACCCGTCAATATGCCGAAGCCGGCTGGACCGTCTATGGCACGCACCGTAACGAAGACGACCGGCTCACGCTACGTGACCTGGGCGCGCACACCCTGAAGCTCGATGTCACCCGCACCGAAGATCTGGCAGGCATCGGCTGGCAGCTCGATGAGGTCCGCATCGATGTGGCCGTGGTCAATGCCGGGGTCTATGGGCTGCGCACCAGCAGCATCCAGGCGCCGCCCAGCGACGAGCAGTTCGATCTGGTGATGCGCACCAATGTGCTCTCGGCCATGCGGCTCATGCCCATGCTCGCGCCGCTGCTGGCGCCCACGCAGGGCACGGTCGCCTTCATTTCGAGCCGCATGGGTTCGATCACCGAAGCCTCAGCCAGTCACGGCATGCTGTATCGGGTCTCCAAGGCCGCAGTCAACATGGTGGCCAAGCTGGCCCATGCCGACTATGCGCCGGTGGGCATCCGGGTGCTCTCGCTGCATCCGGGCTGGGTCCGCACCGACATGGGCGGGCCCAACGCCGATGTGGCCGTACAAGACTCCGTGACGGGGCTGCGGCGCATCATTGCCGATCGCGAGACCTATCCGAGCGGCGCCTTTCTGGACTACCGCGGCCAGGCCCTGCCCTGGTGAGGGCGGCTGCTGAACATCGGAACACCGCATGCTGATTCCTGAAGACCTTGTCATGGTGCGCGATGCCGTGCGCACCTATGTCCGTGATCATGTGGCACCGCATGCGGCGCAATGGGACCGCGACAGCGCGTTTCCTGCCCAGGCCCTCAAGGGTCTGGCGGAACTCGGCTGCTACGGCATCACCGTGCCAGAGCAGTGGGGCGGAGCGGGCTTGTCCTTTCAGGCCCTCGCGCTCATCCTCGAAGAGGTCGCCGCCGCCGACGGCGCCACCTCGACCATCCTCTCGGTCAACAACTGCCCGGTGTGCTCCATCTTTCAGGCCTGGGCCAATGAGGCCCAGAAGCAGCGCTGGCTGGTGCCCCTGGCCCGCGGCGAGATGCTCGGTGCGTTCTGTCTCACCGAACCTCAGGCCGGCTCCGATGCCTCCTCGCTGCGTACCACGGCCCGGCTTGAAACCGACGCGCAAGGCCAGGCCGTCTATGTCATTGACGGGGTCAAGCAGTTCATTACCTCCGGCAAACATGCCGATCTCGCCATCGTGATGGCCGTGACCGATCCCGCCGCAGGCAAGCGGGGGATTTCCGCCTTCGTCGTGCCCACCGACACGCCGGGGTACATCGTCGAGCGGCTCGAGTCCAAGGCAGGCCAGCGCGCCTCCGATACCGCGCAGATCCGCTTTGAGGGCTGCCGGGTTCCGGCCAGCCATCGGCTGGGCGAAGAAGGTGAGGGCTACAAGATCGCCCTGTCTGGGCTGGAGGGTGGGCGCAT
>JBEELY010000469.1:0-5886 GCA_041167925.1 Pseudomonadota bacterium
GCGTGAGACCAACGGGATCTTCAGTGGCGTCTTCTTCCTCCACCGTCACCGCCACACTCAGGCGGTGTTCCGCGCCGCCTCGAATCACACCACGCAAAGGCGACACATCATCAAAGTCGCGCCCATAGGCCAGGCGCACATGCTCATCGCCCGCCACGATGCCATTGGTGGGGTCAAACTCCACCCAGTCATCGGCCAGGCCGGGGCACCAGACTGACACCCAGGCATGCGATGCATCGGCACCCTGGCGGCGCGGCTGCCCTGCGGGCGGTCGCGTGAGCAGATAGCCGCTCACATAGCGGGCGCTCAGGCCCAGCCCGCGCAGGGCACTCAGCATGATGTGGGCGAAGTCTTGGCACACGCCTTCGCGTCGCCGGAAGGCCTCATGCACCGGCGTGTCGATGGCCGTGGTCTGAGGCGCATAGCGAAACTCCGCATGAATGCGACGGGTGAGCTTGAGGCAGGCTGCGGCCAGGCCGGGCTCTTCACTAAAGACCTCGAGCGCATAGTCGCGAATGGCCGCCACCTCGGGCACATGCGGGCTTGAAAAACTGAACTCGCTCGCGGGCACATAGGGCCGGCCTGCGGCATAGCCCAAGCGGGCCGGCAGGTCGCGCCAGGCCAGGGGGTGATCGCGCAAAAGAGTGTCATTCACCGGCGACCGGGTCTGCACCCGCGAGGTGGCGATCACCTTCAAATGGTCATGGCGGGCATACAGGCCGAACACATCGCGCAGATTGCCGAAGCTGTCGCGGCTGTGCTGATGCAGGTCGGGCTCGGGCTGCACCTGCAAGTCCTGGGCGAGCACGGTCTGATAGTGCCCGCTTGAAGGACGCAAGAAGGCCAGATGATCGGCATGCTGCACCGCATCCGGATAGGCATAGGTGGTTTCGTGATGAACGCTCAGGATCTTCATGCCCGGGTCCGACGCGTGTGCACATGCGCGAAGTACTGGCTGCTCAGGCTGTCCGAGAGTTCACATCCCAGGCTGGCCAGCAGCGCGCTGGTCTGTACCGGATCGGCGCCCTGCACACGACGCGGCTGCAGGCTGCGCAAGCGCCGCTCTACGGCCATCAGCTCTTCGCCCGGATTGGGCAGGCGCGAGAGCTCCACCAGCAGCTCCTGCACGATCCAGCACAAAGCACGCGGATTCGATTCATCGAACACCAGCAGCTCGGTCAGGGCATCGATCTCCTGATAGCCCTGATAGCGCGCCCGATAGGTAATGATGCTGTCGAACAGGGTGAGCAGCGCATCAAAGCCCCGGCTTGAATCCGCAGCGTCGCGCTCCAGAAAGAACTGCAGGGTCTCGCTCATCTTCACGAGCCGTTCGATCAGCCGGCCCATCATGAGCACACGCCAGCCCTGGTCGCGGGTCATGCGATCGACCTGCAGGCCGGTGAGCGCCGCCAGCTGCAGGCTCAGCCGGTCGAGTGCCTGCACGGTGTCCATGATCGACCGCTCCTGGGCGGTGGCCAGCGTGCGGCGCATGGCCTGGGCCAGGCTCGCATGGTCAGCCGGCAACAGGTCGCGCGACAGCCTCAGATTGGCCTCGATGGCACGCAGGCAGAAGTCCATGCTGAAGGCCGCAGGGTCACTCAGACCAGCGATCAGGGCCCGCGCAAACACCGCCGGCGACTGGCCCAGCGTGGGCGTTTGGGGCGGCACGAGCCCGTTGTGCACGGCAAGCTGAGTCACCGCTCCCTGCAAGGATTGCAGGCCGCGATCCGCGCTGGCTGCAATCGTGAGAATTTCGCGGGCCAAACGCGCCGAAAAATCGGCCCGCTCGGTATAGCGGCCCAGCCAGAAGAGGTTCTCGGCACCGCGGCTCGAGACCGGCCGCCAGCCCGTGCTGGGCGAAGCCACCACCCGCCGGCCTTTGCCGGGCAACATGGAAAAGGTATCGACCTCACCCTCGACCGAGACCCAGGTATCGAGCGTGCTGCCGCCCCGACCAATCGACACGATGTGCGGATCCTGCGAGGCAATCCGGGTCATGGCCCCGGGCACCACCTCCCATTGGCCATCAGGGGTGGCAATGGCAAACACCCGCAGCATGGCCGTGCGCGGAATGAGGCGCGCATCATGCAGCGTGAGGGCCTGAGAAAACGGCAGATAGGCCTGCGCGGTATGCAGGTTGGGCCGCTTGCGCATACGCTCAGCCAGCGCCGCAAGCCCGGCGGCATCCAGGGTTTTGGCAATGACCGGATCAAAAGGCTCCTGCTTGCTGCCCATGTAGGTGGGCTTGACCACCTGGGATTTGAGCTTGGGCAGCACAGCCTGCAAGGCGGCCGGCTCGCCGCACCACCAGGTATCGAGCGAGGGCAGCAGCAGCGACTCGCCCATCAACTGCGTGGCAATGGCCGGCAAAAAACCCTGAATGGCAGGCGACTCCAGAAAGCCCGTGCCCAGGGCATTGGCCATGACCACATTGCCCGAGCGAATCACCTGCACCAGGCCCGGCACCCCAAGGCTGGAATCCGAGCGCAGCTCCAGCGGATCCATGAACTCGTCATCGAGGCGGCGCAGCAGCCCGTGAATGCGCTGCAGGCCCTGCAGGGTCTTGAGCCAGAGCTTGCCGTCGCGCGCCACCAGATCGCCGCCCTCCACCAGGGGCAGGCCCAGATAGCTCGCCAGATAGGCATGCTCAAAATAGGTTTCGTTAAAGGGCCCTGAGGTGAGTAGCGCAAAGCGCAAGGGCTCGCCGTCGCGCAGAGGTTGCGCCAGAGCCGAAAGCGTAGTGAGCAGCCTGCGATAGCTCGAAGCAATGTGCTGGATGCGCAGGCCGCTGAAGGCCTCAGGAAACAGCCTTGAAACGATGAGCCGGTTCTCGAGCAGATAGCCCAGGCCCGAGGGCGACTGGGTGCGGTTGCTCACCACCCACCACTGGCCGTCCGGGCCGCGGGCCAGATCAAAGGCGGCGATATGCAGATAGATGTCGCCCGCAGGCCGGGTCTGATCCACCTCGCGCAAATAGCCCGGATGCCCCTTGACCAGCGCCGCCGGCAGCAGGCCCTGCTCGAGCAGGCGGCCTGGGCCGTACACATCGCAAAGAATCTGGTTGAGCAGGCGGGCGCGCTGGGCCACGCCCTTGGCAATGCCCTGCCACTCGGGCGCATCGATCAGCACGGGCAGCGGATCAAGCGACCAGGGCCGCGCGGCCGGGCGCTGCGCATCATGCACGTTGTAGGTGACGCCGTTGTGCTCAATGAAGCGCGCCACGGTCTGGGCATGGTCCGCGATCCCGGTCAGGGCCTCGCTTCCGGTCAGCTCGAAAAAGCGCTGCCAAAGTGGCCTCAGGCGGCCGTCGGCCTCCCGGACTTCATCAAAATGACCCGGACTGGCCGGCGCGGTCATGCGGCCGAGCTGCCGCAGGATGTCCTGCGTGAGCGTCTTGGCGCGGGGCGGGTCATCCGCGGGGGGAGCAGGCTGTCGCAAGGCGGGTCAGGGAAGGCGCGCGCTTCGCCTTAGATCAAGAGTGAAAGGAAACTCGGGGCTCGTTGGCGCGGCCTGAATCTGCAGGGCACCCGGGGTATGGCCCATGGCAAAGAAGCGGGCCAGACGCCGGCTCTCGGCCTCATAGGCGTTGATCGGAAAGGTCTCGTAGTTGCGGCCTCCCGGATGCGCCACATGATAACGACAACCGCCCAGCGAGCGCGACAGCGCCCGGTCCACAAGATCGAAAGTGAGCGGTGCATCGACCCCAAGCGTGGGATGTAAGGCCGAGGCCGGATGCCAGGCCCGATAGCGCACGCCGATCACGGATTCACCTGCAATGCCGGTGGGCTGCAAGGGCGCGGCCACGCCATTGACAGTGACCACGAAGCGCTGCGGATCATGCCCGCGCACCTTGAGCTCGAGCCGCTCGAGCGAAGAGTCCACATAGCGCACCGTGCCGCCCACCGCGCCTTCTTCGCCCATCACATGCCAGGGCTCCAAAGCCTTGCGCAGCGTGAGCTGGATGCCCCGGCTCTGTAGCTGGCCGATCAGCGGGAATCGGAACTCGAAGTGCGGCTCAAACCAGGCCGCATCAAAGGCAAAGCCTGCCCGGGCGAGCTCGCTGATCACATCCTCGAAATCCAGCCTGACAAAGGTGGGCAAGAGGAAACGGTCGTGCAGGCTCGTGCCCCAACGGGTGAGGCGCAAGGCCTCATGACCGCGATAGGGCTCGCGCCAGAACCAGGCCACCAGCGCGCGCAGCAGCAGTTGCTGGGCCAGGCTCATGCGCGCATGCGGCGGCATCTCAAAGGCCCGCATCTCGAGCAGGCCCTGGCGGCCCGAGGGCCCGTCGGGTGAATAGAGCTTGTCGATGCAGAACTCCGACCGATGGGTATTGCCGGTGACATCGATCAGCAGATTGCGCAGAGCCCGGTCGATCAGCCAGGGCGGGCATTGGCCGTGCGTGGCCATCTGACGCTCAAGTTCGCGCAGTGCGATCTCGACCTCATAGACCTGATCGTTGCGCGCCTCATCGATGCGCGGCGCCTGACTGGTCGGGCCAATGAAGAGCCCCGAGAACAGATACGACAGCGAAGGATGGTTGTGCCAGAAGGACAGCAGGCTGGCCAGCAGATCGGGGCGACGCAAAAAAGGGCTGTCGGAAGGCGTTTGCGCGCCCATCACGACATGGTTGCCCCCGCCCGTACCGGCATGCGTGCCATCGAGCATGAATTTTTCAGCAGACAGCCGAGTCTGACGCGCGGCCTCGTACAGAAAGTCGGTGCGTTCGACCAACTCGTCCCAGGAAGCCGAGGGATGGATGTTGACCTCGATGACCCCGGGATCGGGCGTGACCTGCAGCAAGGCCAGACGCGGATCACGGGGCGGCGGATAGCCCTCGATCACCACCGGCATCGACAGCGCCTGCGCGGTGTCTTCTACCGCGGCCAGCAGCGCAAGATAGTCCTCGAGCCGGGCCAGGGGCGGCATGAAGACATGCAGCACGCCCTGCCCTTCAAGCTCGCGCTCGGCCTGGGGTCCGCTGGCGCGGCCCGGGTTGCGCACTTCAACGCACAGCGCGGTGCGGGTTAGATCGCCTGCCGATGCATGGCGCGCGGGTGGGGTCGCATGTCGGTCCTGAAAGCGCACGGGCGCAGCACCTGCGGCACCGACACCGACACCTGCACGGGGACCGACACCAGCCGCAGCGCTGGCAAGGCCAGAAACAGGCTGCCGTGGGTCCGCCAGCGGCTGGCCCAGGGTCGGGTCAAAGGGGTCACGTTCGCCCGCCGAGACCCGGTCCTGGGCATTCGACCAGGGAAGCGACTCCAGGGGCAGGCGATAGCCCATGGGCGAATCGCCCGGAATCAGATACAGCGTGCCCTCGCGCAAAAACCACGGGCCCGACTCCCAGCGCGGTGTCTCAAGACCGGCTGCTGTTGCGGCTCTCAGGGGCAGGGCATAGCCCACCACCTTGCCCAGACCCTGCAGAAACACGCGGCGCATGCGCGCGCGCTCGAGCTCGTCATCGAGGCGCGAGTCCAGCGGATCAACATTGACCGGCAGGGTGCGCTCGCGCCAGAGGTAGTAGAGCGTGTCCTCATGGCCGGGCAACACAAAGCGTGTGTCCACGCCCAGCCGCGCAGCGAGATGCTCAATGAATTGCTGGGCATCGGCGGTGCTGCGGTGGCGGTCGGTCTTTTCGTTGGCCAGCAAGGCCGGATCCGTCCAGCAGGGCTGGCCATCACGACGCCAGAAGGCCGAAAGCGCCCAACGGGGCAGCTGCTCGCCCGGATACCACTTGCCCTGACCCAGATGCAAAAAGCCGCCCGGGCCATAGTGCGCCAGCAGACGCTGGGCGAGCTCAATGGCATAGGCCCGCTTGGTGGGCCCCAGGGCGGCGGTATTCCATTCGGCACCGTCGCGATCATGGTCGCTCACGAAGGT
>JBEELY010000374.1:0-4190 GCA_041167925.1 Pseudomonadota bacterium
CGGTGGGCAAGGTGCTCAAGCGCGAACTGCGCACACCCTACTGGGCCGACCGCGGCCGGGCCGTAGGATGAGATTTCGACCATGAAAGAACGAACCATGACCGGACTGCCCCCTGGCGTACTCAGCGGAGTACGCATTCTTGACATGGCCACCGTGGTGGCTGCGCCTTTCGCAGCCAGCCTGTGCGCCGATCTGGGTGCCGAGGTGATCAAGCTGGAGCTGCCTGATGGGAGCGATACCCTGCGGGGCATGTCGCCCACTCAGGGCGAGCATGCCCTGCACTGGAAAGTGACCAACCGCGGCAAACGGGGCATTTCGCTCGATGTGCGTACGCCCGAGGGCAAGGCCCTATTGCTCAAGCTCTTGCCCAGCTTTGACGTGCTGGTCGAGAATTTTCGAACGGGCACCCTGGATCGCTGGGGACTGGATCTGGCCACCCTGCATGCGGTCAATCCGAGACTCACCGTGTTGCGCCTGACGGGCTTCGGACAGACCGGCCCCAAGGCGCGAGACCCCGGTTTTGCGCGCATCTTCGAGGCCATGGGCGGACTCGCCCATCTCACCGGTGAGCCCGAGGGCAGCCCTCAGCACATCAATTACCCGATGGGCGACATGATGGCGGGGCTCTTTGGCGCCTTTTCGATTGCGAGCGCCCTGGTGGAGCTGCGCGCGCATCCCGACCGACCGGGCCGCGAGATCGACCTGTCGGCCACCGAGGTGCTGCTGCGACTGCTCGAGACGCTGCCGGTGGAACATGAACGCCTGGGTGTGGCCCGCAAGCGCTCCGGGGCCAGGGCGACCTACACCGCGCCCTCGAGCATCTTTCGCAGTGGCGATGGCCATTGGTTCACGCTGGTGGCAGGGGCTAATGCCATGTTCCGCCGACTGTGTGAAGCGATGCAGCGGCCCGAGCTGCTCCAGGATCCGCGCATGAGCGAGGCCCGTGCCCGCACCGCGAACCTGGATGCAGTCAATGATGCGGTCGCACAGTGGGCGGCGAGCCTGCCCTTTGAGGAGATCGCTGCAAAGCTGAAGGCGGTGGATGCGCCCTTTCACAAGGTCTATGACGTTGCCGACGTGCTGGCCGATGAGCACTTCAAGGCGCGGGGGGCCATGACCCGTCTGCCCGACCCCGAACTCGGCAGCGTGCCCGCACCCGCCGCTGTGCCGCGCTTCTCCGGCCTGCCGCAGATCGTGCATCGCACCGGTCCGGGCATCGGCGAACACAATGCCGAGGTTTACGGCGAACTGGGCCTGGGGCCCGCCGATCTCGAGCGTCTGCGCGCGGGTGGCATCATCTAAGTACGCAGGTCATCCCCTACACATACGGACCATTCATCGTGCCCTCCAATCCTTCCGCTGCCATCGATCTTCATACCCCGCTCGAGATGGGCGGCCTGTCTCTGGCCCATCGCGTGGTCATGGCGCCCCTCACCCGCATGCGGGCGACCGTGCCTGGCAATACCGCCAATGCACTGATGGCCCAGCACTATGGTCAGCGCGCCAGCCAGGGCGGATTGATCATTGCCGAGGCCTCCCAGGTGTCGCAGGATGGCGTGGGCGCGCCCAATACACCCGGCATTCATACCGAGGCCCAGATCGCAGGCTGGAAAGAGGTCACCGAGGCTGTGCATGCCAAGGGGGGCAAGGTCTATTTGCAGCTGTGGCATATGGGGCGTCTGTCGCATCCCTCTCACCAGCCCGACGGCGGCCTGCCGATCGCACCCTCGGCAGTGGCTGCCAAGGGGGATGTCACCACCGCAGACTTCAAGCGTGTGCCCTTTCCAACGCCCCGGGCCCTGGAAACCCATGAGATTCCCGCACTGGTGAAGCGCTATGCGCAGGCGGCGTCGAACGCCAAGGCAGCGGGCTTCGATGGCGTCGAGATCCATTCGGCCAACGGCTATCTGCTTGAGCAGTTTTTGCAGGCGCGCACCAACCAGCGCACCGATGCCTATGGGGGCTCCGTCGCCAATCGCTGCCGCCTGGTGCTCGAGGTGACCGAGGCGGTGGCCGCGGTGTGGGGCGCAGGCCGGGTGGGTATCCGTCTGTCGCCCTACGGCGTTGCCAATGACAGCGGTGAGGATGATCCCATGCCGCTCTACAGCCATCTGATCCAGGCTCTGGACACCCTTGGCCTGGCCTATCTGCACCTGATCGAGCCGCGCGCCAGCGGTGCTGGCCAGCGTGAGGTGGACCATCAGGATGTGCCGTCTGCAGCCCGACTGTTTCGACCGATGTGGCGCGGTCGCCTGATTGCTGCGGGCAACTTTCAGCGAGACAATGCCAATGCCATGCTCGCCGCGGGCGAGGCCGACGCGATCGCCTTCGGGCGCCTGTTCACTTCCAACCCTGATCTGCCCGAGCGTCTGCGCACCGGTGCGCCCCTCACGCCCTACAGCCGGGCGACCTTCTATACCCGTGGGCCCGAAGGCTATGTCGATTTTCTGCGTGCGGATGGCTCGTCAGCGGATTGACCGTGGGCGTATGGCTGGGTCTGCGGGCGGCCGATGCTGACGGTGCTGGGTGAGGTCGTTCAGACCGCAGGCGATGCTCGCCTTGAGCTTGTGAATGCCAGGATCGGCCCCGGGCTCACCCTCATCAAGGGCGGCGAGGGTCGCGGCAAGACCACCCTGCTCAGGCGCATTGCTGCCACGCCTGGATTCACGGTCTGCTGGTCGGATCCAGCGCAGTCGCCTGACGATCAGGTGCAGGCTTCAGAGTGGCTTGGAGCCCAGGCCCGGCGATTTGCCAACTGGGATGCCGCGCGTGAACAGGAGGCCCTTAAGGGTTTCGGGCTCGAAGCACATCTGAATAAGCGCTTCTTCATGCTTTCAAGCGGCACGATGCGTAAGTTGGCCTTGGTTGCAGCGCATGCGAGCAGGGCCGATTGCGTGCTGCTCGATCTGCCTTTTGCAGCGCTGGATGGGCGCTCGCGCCAGTGGTTGGCGCAACGGCTTGAGCGCCAGGCGCAAGATCCGCAGGGCTGCGCCTGGCTGCTAGCGGACTATGAATGGCCCGCGGACATGGGTGACCAGATGACCGCTCAGGCGGCCGCCACCGTGATCGATCTGGGCGACTGAGATCGATTCGGGCGGCTCTGAGCCGCCCGTTCAGCACCAATAGCGCTTACTTGCCGCCGCGCGCCTGGAATTCCTTCTTGCCGCGCTGCATGGCATCCCAGAGTTCCTGAGCAGCACCACCCGCTTCCTTCACCATCTGCTCCTGATGGGGCAGGACGAGCTTGGACCACTCGGAGCGCTGCGCCGGGGTGAGTTCATGAATGACGCCGCCCTTCTGCTTGAACTCGGCCATCTTGGGCTTGATGCTCTCGTCGACCTCACGGCGCATGCGGGGGGTATCCGGCACGGCCGTCTGCACGACTTTCTTCATCTCGGCGCTCAACCCATCCCAGACGCGCTTGTTGATGATGAAGGCCGACGGATGATGCAGATGACGTGTGGTGACGTAGTGCGGTGCACTTTGCGCGGCGGGCGTGGTCACATAGTAGGGGAAGGGCAGGTCGGCCGCATCGACCAGGCCGCTCTGCAGGGCCGGGAACAGCTCGGACAGGGGCATCTGCACGCCATTGGCGCCGACAGAATTCCAGTAGATCTTGGAGGATGTGGCCGGGCCTACACGCACCTTCATGCCCTTCACATCGGCGGGCGACAGGCAGGGCTTCTTGCAGACCGTATCGTTCCAGCCCACTTCGCTAATGGCGATGAGGATCAGTCCTTTGGACTCGTAGATCTTGCGCAGCACGGGCAGGGCGAAGTTGTCGGTGACGAAATCACGCTCGGCGTCGCTGTTCCAGAGATAGGGCGTGGTCATGAGACCGGCCTCGGGAATCAGCGGGGCGATACCGGCCATCGAAATGCCTGCCATCTCAACGCGACCGCGCACGATCTGCTGGGCGATTTCCTGTTCGCTGCCGACAAACAGGCGCTCGGCCTTCACGGACCCGTTCGAGCCCGCGGTGATCTTGGCCACCGTTTCGTCAACAAAGCTGATCAGCGGGGTGCCTGGCTGGGCGGCCGAAACCACTTTCCAGTTCTGCTGGGCCAGCGCCGGTGCATGGGCAAAAGCAGTCAGCGCCGTGGCGGCAAATGCCGAGGCGAACCATGTCTTGAGGGTCATTCGGGTGTCTCCGATAAAACTTTAGATGGATTGTTGGGGTGTTGGCACCC
>JBEELY010000174.1:0-2953 GCA_041167925.1 Pseudomonadota bacterium
CGTATTGAGGAACATTCAGGTCAACCCCAATACCCGGGGCCAGCTGCGGACGATTCATGGGGAACTCCAATGCTCTAAGTAGGGATCCATGAGCGGAAGGCGGAGACCGGCGAGCGGAAGGCGCTCGAGCCTGGGTCTGGGCGCTCCGGTTTGGCGCCTGCCGCAGGGCTGGCGCGCGTATTCTTGGTGGCCGATAAAACCGAAGATCGAAAAATGGGAGCCGGCGAGTTTACACCCGCTGCCGCTCACAGTCAGGCTTTTACCTTACCCTTTGAATCCAGCAATGAAAGCCCCATTCCTTCGGGTGCCCCTGCCCGCCACGGTCTGGATGTTGGGCGCGATCAGCTTCCTCAATGACGCGGCCTCCGATCTGGTCTATCCGCTGGTGCCAATCTTTCTGGCCACAGTACTCATGGCGGGTCCGGCCGCCCTGGGCTTGATCGAGGGTTTGGCCAACGCCACTGCAGCCCTGCTCAAGCTGGTCAGTGGCGCACTCTACGACCGGCTGCCGCGCGCCAAACCCTGGATGGTCGCGGGCTACGCCCTGCCCGCGGTAGCCCGGCCCCTGATCGCCCTGGCCAGTTCGGCCAGCGTGCTGGCGCTGCTGCGGGTGGCTGACCGGATCGGCAAGGGCCTGCGCTCTGCCCCGCGCGATGCCCTGCTCGCGCGCTCCGTGCCAGCCGAGCAGCGGGGCCTGGCCTTCGGCATCCACCGCAGCATGGACCATGCGGGCGCCGTGGTCGGCCCCCTCGTGGCTGCCCTCCTGCTGGCCCAGGGCATGGGCCTGCGCGACATCTTTCTCTGGACCGCCTTACCCGGAGCCTTGTGCGTGGCGCTCGCCCTGGCCGTGCGCGAGCCCGCGATTCCCTTTGCATCCAGGCCTGGCACGGACTGGGCTTTCACCGGGTTGCCCCGGCCGTTTCGTGTGTACCTGGCGATCGTGGCGGTGTTCACGCTTTCACAAGCAAGCAACATGTTCCTGTTGTTGCGGGCGGCTGAGATCGGCGTGCCGGTGGCCCAGATCCCACTGCTTTGGGCCCTGCAGTCGGCCGTCGCCATGCTGCTCACCACCCCGCTCACCCGCCTGTCCGATCGCCTGCCCCGACGCCGGCTGATCGCAAGCGGCTGGCTTCTTTACGGCGCCGTCTTTGGTGTTCTTGGGGCAAAGGCCGACAGCCTCATGGCCATTGGACTGCTGCTGCTGCTCTATGGCGTGGTGCTGGCCGCCACAGAAGGCGTTGAGAAAGCGCTCGTGGCCGACCTGGTGCCTACCGAGCGCCTGGGCACGGCCTTCGGCTGGTTCCACCTGGTGACCGGATTGATGCTGATTCCGGCCTCGATCGGGTTTGGCAGGCTGTGGGAGGCTGCGGGGGCATCCCTTGCTTTTGCGGCCAGTGGGTTGCTGGCCGCGATCGCGGCTGTGGCGCTGCTGGTGTCGGTCAGGGCAGACCCAAGGTAGTTCCCTAGAATTGAACCCCTTCCACACGCGGTCCAACCCAGGAAGATCGTGCTGGATGGTGGCGCAAAGGCATCCCCTGGCGAATGAGACACCACGCATCAATTCGGGACAGCGAGTCGCCATTTCACGCAGCAATAGCTGCGCGACAGCCTCTCATGCCGGCGCGCCAGGATCAGTGTTGCTCGCCCCGCGAGGGGTTGCGCGAGCCGTTTGCGCGCAGATTCCGCAAGCGACTCCCGCCAATCTTTGTTGTGGAGCCAGGCCACCAGATGGCGCATGAGACGCGAATAACGCTCGGATGCCACCGCCGCCGCGGCCTGCTGCTTCTTTCCGCAGGCGATCATCGAGACGGCTTCGCCGAGCAGCAGCAGTTCCGCGTCATGTGGGCAGATGTCGAGCACTTTCGGCAATGTGCCGTGAGCCAGTACGTCGGCGTCCCGCGCAGCACCGAGTTCACAGGCCAACCAGCCGAGTTCTTGCTGCAGTGTGGGTGGACATGGAATCCATCGGGCGAACAGCCCTAGTGCAGAACGCAGCTGTCGTAACCCCACCCGCATCTGATGAATGCTCTCGGAATCTGCGCCTCGTACGACACCGATCGCGTTGTCCTGGATCTGTGTGATGCAGCCGCCCAAGATGGCCTGAAAACCTGCCTCGATGCTCATTCCCGAGCACAAGATCATCGGCCCCGCACCCTTAAACCTCTTTTCCATGCATGCCATGCATGAAGTGGCAGCGGCCGTTTTTCGGGGAGTCGAATGCCGTGTGCACAGGCCTGACTTGTCCGAGGCCGGCCCACGATGCGCTCTCGAGTCTGAATTCTGCGAGGGCGCAGGTTTTCATCAAGGTGATGCTGCTGTCGAAGTGATGTGCCAGCTCTGCGAGACCCGGGTTGTGACCGACCAGCATCACTCGGTCCAGGGTGTCGCCCAGGGTTTCGATGACCGCGATCAGGCTGGCCTTCGTCGCGGCATAAAGCCGGTCGTCGATCGAGATGTCCCTGGCTTTGTAGTTCAGGCTTTGCGCGACGAGCTTCGCCGTCTCCACGGCGCGCGTCGCCGGGCTCGACAGGATCAAGTCAGGCTTCCTGTTCGTTTGCAAACAGCGCTTGCCCATCTTCGCCGCATCGCGCTCACCACGGGCCTCCAGCGGTCGATCACGGTCGGGCAAGGAGGGATCGTCCCAACGCGACTTGGCGTGGCGCAACAGGTAGAGCGTCTTCATCGTCGGTCCTTCCCCTCAGGAAGCGACCAGCGCATCCAGTCAGGCGAGACCGACCCTCTGCAAGCGACGCGAAGCAGGTGGCCGTCCGAGGGCGAGCTCACTACGGTCGCACTAGTGCTGTGATTTCTTCTTTCGACACAACGCCATCCCCGTGAGCATCAGCCTTTCTGAAGGCCTCGTTGTACAACCCGACGCGTCGGACGCTGGAAGCTCGGCCGAGCTTATGGTCCGCATTGAGATCGATGAACGTCTTGAACTCGGCCTCATTGA
>JBEELY010000181.1:0-2707 GCA_041167925.1 Pseudomonadota bacterium
GGCGCGATTCACCTCGAGGGGCGCCGGGCCTGCCTCAAGAGGCTCAATGCGCACGATCCAGCCCTGGCCCCGCGGCAGGCGATCTGCATGGCCCATCAAAACAAGCGCACCGGTCAGAGCCGCCAGCCGCTCTGGCAGGGTCATGGTGTAAGCCAGCCGATTGAAAAAAGGAACCCAGCGGCCCTCGCCCTCGCTGGGCACCTGATCGGGCAGCACGCCAATCGCCTCACCGCGTCGCAAGGCGCGCACCAGAGTCCGGACGCCGGCGGCGCTGGCGGGGGCTAGATGCAGGTGTGGACGCTGGCGGCCCGCGAGAATCAGCTGGTGCCCGAGCGCATCGCGCGGCGGCTTGTAGAGCACCGTGATCGGGCACGACAGCGCAACAGCGCGCGCCGCTGCTTCGAAACTGCCCAGATGGGGCGTGAGCAACATCACACCACGTCCTTGGGCCTGGGCCCGCTCTAACCATTCGAAGCCCTCGATCCTCAGGCGAGGTCTGAGACGGTCGTCTTTTGAGAACCAGATCCAGAGCGTCTCAGCCGCTGCCGCTCCGACCTGAGCGGCACTGGCGCAGGCCAGTTCATCGACTGGAAGCTGCGCAATGGCCAGGTGCTCCCGGGTCTTGCGCCTGAACTCCGGGCTGGTCCGCATCGCCAGCCTCCCTGCATGGGCGCCGGCCCACTGCAGCCAGGACAGCGGCAAACGGGCGATCAGCCAGGCCAGCACGAGCACGAGCGAGGAGGCGAGTTGGGCGGCAAAGGCGCGGGTAGGCGGGGCGGGCACAGGGTCTGTCGGAGGAGCACTTGCCCCGCTATAATCGCTGATCCGCTGAGTTAATGGGACAACTTGCAGGGCGGCTTATAAATTCTGCTAAAGCGTGCCGCTTCTCCAGAAGAGGCATGCAATGCCTGATCTTCCTCTTCTCTACTGGAGCAAGCCGCATGGCCAAAGATTACCTCTTCACCTCCGAGTCCGTCTCAGAGGGCCATCCTGACAAGGTCGCCGACCAGATCTCCGACGCGATCCTCGACGCTATCTTCGCGCAGGACAAATACTCCCGCGTTGCCGCAGAAACCCTGGTTAATACCGGTTTGGTAGTGCTTGCCGGCGAAATCACCACCGGAGCCCATGTCGATTACATCGATGTCGCACGCGACACCATCCGTCGCATCGGTTACGACAACACCGAGTACGGCATCGACTACAAGGGCTGTGCGGTCCTGGTCGCCTACGACAAGCAGAGCCAGGACATCGCTCAGGGTGTCGACGAAGGCCGTGGCATTGATCTTGATCAGGGCGCGGGCGATCAGGGGCTGATGTTCGGCTATGCCTGTGAAGAAACCCCAGTGCTCATGCCGGCAGCCATTTACTACGCCCACCGTCTGGTCGAGCGCCAGTCCGATCTGCGCCGCGACGGCCGTCTGCCCTGGCTGCGTCCGGATGCAAAGTCGCAGGTCACGCTGCGCTATGTCGATGGCAAGCCCCACTCGGTCGACACGGTGGTGCTGTCCACGCAACACGCCCCCGATATCGCCTATGAGCAGCTGCGCGAGGCGGTCATCGAAGAAATCATCAAGCCGGTGCTGCCCGCCGAGCTCATCAAGGGCGAGATCCGCTATCTGGTCAACCCCACCGGCCGGTTCGTGATCGGTGGTCCTCAGGGCGACTGCGGATTGACCGGACGCAAGATCATCGTCGATACCTACGGCGGTGCTGCGCCCCACGGCGGTGGCGCCTTCTCCGGCAAAGACCCGTCCAAGGTCGATCGCTCGGCCGCCTATGCCGCGCGCTATGTCGCCAAGAACGTCGTGGCCGCCGGCCTGGCCAGCAAGTGCCTGGTGCAGATCAGCTACGCCATCGGCGTGGCCCGACCCACCTCGGTCATGGTCACCACCGAAGGCACCGGCAAACTGTCCGACGAGCGCATTGCAGAGCTGGTCAACAAGCACTTCGACCTGCGTCCCAAGGGCATCGTCCAGATGCTCGACCTGCTGCGCCCGATCTACCAGAAGACTGCTGCCTACGGCCACTTCGGTCGCGAAGAGCCGGAGTTCTCATGGGAGCGGACCGACAAGGCGGCGGCACTGCGGGCCGACGCGGGCTTGTAAGGCATCGGGGTTGCTCATTGCAGCACTCATTGCTGCAAATTCTTTGACCTTGACCGCATGGGTTGAAATCCGTCGGACCCCGAAGGATTTCGACGCAGTGCAACAATTCCTCGTATAATTGGGTTTGCTGAGGAGCGCTGCGACCCGTCACCTCCTGCCGGGCCAGGCTCAGCAACCACAACCGCGCTCGCATCCGATGTTCTCGGCTGCGGGCGCTTTGTTTTTTCCGGGCTGGCCAGCGTGCACCCTGCACCGCCGGTATCCCGGGCCGACACCGCGCTCGCCCCTCGACCCCGCGCCTTGTGCGCAAACCGACTGGAGCGATTCCATGAGTGCCGTTCTCAAACCTGCCCAATTTAATGACTTCCATGTTGCCGATCTCTCGCTGGCCGAGTTTGGGCGCAAGGAAATCCGCATCGCCGAAACCGAGATGCCTGGCCTGATGGCCATCCGCGAGGAATACGCCGCCTCGCAGCCGCTCAAGGGTGCGCGCATCACCGGCTCGCTGCACATGACCATTCAGACGGCCGTGCTGATCGAAACCCTCACGGCGCTCGGTGCTGAAGTGCGCTGGGCTTCGTGCAACATCTTTTCCACGC
>JBEELY010000239.1:0-2926 GCA_041167925.1 Pseudomonadota bacterium
GCGTTTTGAAGACGGCTTCCCTCTTGCCACAGTGGATTGCCGTCAGCTCACCTCGGACCATCGAGCAGCGCAATGCCATCCTGTTCGAGTCGGCTGTGGGGGGGCGGGACTTGCAGCACCATCCGTCGCTCTATGTCCCTCTGTCGAGCGAATTGCCCGATGCCGTGGCGCGGGGCATTCCTGTCGAGCGGATCCGCCAGCTCAACCCCTCCGAACGTCGAAAGATCGATGCCGCTGTTGCCGACAGTGGCTTTCGTGAGCAAGAACTGCGGGTGCTGCCGCTCAGAGGACCCGCGGGCGACGCTGCCGTCCTGATCGCCCTGCCAGTGAGCCAGGTTGTAGACGTACTGCCGCTCAAACCCTGGTGAATGCGTGCCGCGTGTGGGCGGCATCAATCTGTTCGCGCAAGGCCAGGGCAGCCTGCTTTGGGTCGGGATCGGAGAACAGGTCATGAATGACCGCGACCGCCCGGGCGCCGGCGTCGATCACGGATGCAGCATTGCTGCGATCGATTCCGCCGATGCCCACTGCATGCAGGCCGGCCATGCGCGCCCGTTCGAACAAACCTAGCGGGGCTCTGACCGCTGCAGGCTTGGTCAGCGAGGCAAAGACGCTGCCAAAGCCGACATGATCGGCCCAGGCGGCAAGGGCTTGCGCCCGCTCGAAGTCGTTGTAGCAAGAGACGCCCAGCCAGCGCGACGGCCCGATGCGTTGCCGGATGGATCGCGGGTCACCATCGTCTCGACCGACATGCACGCCCCGCGCATCAATGTCACAAGCCAGTTCAACATCATCGTTGACGATCAGCGGGACTCGCCAGATATCGCAACGACGCTTGACCTCGACGGCGAGGTTTCTGAGGGCTTGGGCCGTGCGCAGGGGGTCATCAGGCGAACCCCGCTTGACCCGGAACTGCAGGGCATCGATGCCACCCTCCAGGGCGCGTTCGATTTTCGGGAGCAATACTGCGGGATCGGCCAGGTCAGGGGTGATGGCATACAGGCCAATCGGGCCCGCGACGGGCTCCGCAGCGTTCGAATCAGGACGTGATGGCTGCATGGTTGGGCAAGGGGCGTGAGTGTGTCCGCCTGTCGGGCCATTGAGGACCCTGATCGGCCGAGAAAGGTAACATGCGCAGCCCTGACCTTTAATCGCACTGTGCGGACCCAGCATGAGTGAGCAAAACCCCACCCGAACTTTCATGTGCCTGATCTGCGGCTGGATCTACGACGAATCTGTCGGTGTTCCGGACGAGGGCATCCCGGCAGGAACCCGCTGGGAAGACGTGCCGATGAACTGGACTTGTCCGGAATGCGGCGCGCGCAAGGATGATTTCGAGATGGTGGAGCTCTGAGTGTTCTGTCTGGAGCCTGAGCAGTGATGGCCCAGGGGTGTTCGCCGGTTCAACGGGCCGTCTTCGGGCGGCGCAACGCTGCAAGGCGCAAGGACAGGCATGAGCGACATTCCTTCGATTGCCGGACTGAAAGTTCTGGTCATTGATGACAGCAACACCATCCGTCGTAGCGCGGAAATCTTTCTGGGGCAGGCAGGCTGTACGGTGATTCTGGCCGAGGATGGCTTCGATGCCCTGGCCAAGGCGGCCGATCACGAGCCCGACCTGATCTTCTGTGATGTGCTAATGCCCCGCCTTGACGGCTACCAGGCCTGTGCGCTCATCAAGAAAAGCGAGCGCTTGCAACACACGCCGGTGGTGATGCTCTCGAGCAAGGATGGCTTGTTCGACCGAGCCAGAGGGCGGCTGGTGGGAAGTGAGGACTACCTCGCCAAGCCGTTTTCCAAGGACGGTCTGCTGCGAACGGTCGCCCGTTACGCCAGGCGCACGGTCGACGCCTGAGACCTCACCAGGGTCCGTCATGGCGCCTGAGCCCAACCTTTCCCTAAGTGAAGCCATGGACGTGTCTGCTACCACGGGGACTGCTGCTGTTCAGGCGCGCAAGCCTTCGGCGCAAATTCTTGTGGTCGATGACTCGGCCGTCCAGCGCCATTTTCTGGTGGATCTGCTCAGGCGTCAGGGATTCGATGTTCGTACAGCGGAGGATGGTCTGCAGGCGATCGCACGGGTCCGGATGCACCGCCCTGCGCTGATTGTCATGGACGTCGTGATGCCGGGGGCCAATGGATTTCAGGTGACACGCGCACTCTCGCGTGATCCCGAGACCAGGGACATCCCGGTCATCTTGTGCACGACCAAGGACGCCGAAACCGATCGGATCTGGGGCCTGCGTCAGGGCGCTCGTGCCTATGTCACCAAGCCTGTCGATGGCCGCGAACTGCTGGCCCGCATTACGGAGCTTTTGCAATGAGCACAGGCGACATGCCGCGTGCCCCGAGCTCCCATTCTCACCTTGGGGTGCGGATTGCCGAGCGCGACTGTCTGCTCGACCTGACTCTGGCTGGCGAACTGCTGTCCGTACCAGAGCGTGTGCTTCCGGTTCCTCTGGCGCAGCCCTGGTTGCTGGGCGTGTTTAGTCTTAGGGGGCAGTTGATGACCCTGATCGATCTGGCCCGATACCGCGGGTGGGGCGCTTCTGAGCGAACCAAGGGGGCACGGGTGCTCGCACTGGCACCGGCCTTGCATTTCAATGCTGCGATTCTGGTCGACGAGGTCCATGGTCTGCACACACCGTCCGCCTCGTCGCAGACGTCTTCTTCAACCTGGACCACGGTCGACCTGGAGGCGCTCGTGCGCGAGCCGGCGTTTCTGATCGTGAGTCGCCTGACCGCAGTCGCGAGTGTCCCGACGCTACCGAACCAGGCGGTTGACGCTGGTGCGGGGGTCTCTTGAAGCTGCGCCGGCTCAGTCTGCCTTTCGTCGGACACTGGCCGATGCGCCGGCAGTTGTCTTTCCTGTTTCCCTTGCTGGTGGTGGCTTTGCTTTGCGCCTGGGCGGTGGTCTGGATCGATG
>JBEELY010000259.1:0-3399 GCA_041167925.1 Pseudomonadota bacterium
CTCTGTGAGGTGGCGATCGACATTGGTCAGCACCGGCCCCGCATCGCCCCCGAACGCATCGAGACGCTCCTGAACGCGGTGCGGGCCACAGGCGCGCAGGCCACGGCGAGCTCGATCCACATCAATGCCTGGCAGGGCGAGCACTCCAAGCGCAACACGGCGCTCGCCTGGCTGGCCCGTCATGGCATGGATGCCGATGCAGCCCGCCGCCTGGCCTGCTGCATCGGCGACTCACCCAACGATCAAGGGCTCTTTGAGGTGCTACCGCTCAGCGCCGGCGTGGCCAACATCCGGGCCCACTGGGATCGCCTGACGCACAAACCCTCGCTCGTGATGACGCAGGAAGGTGGGCTGGGCTTTGCGCAGTTTGCGCAACGACTGCTGGCCTGCAAAGCGGCCTGAGACCATCGCGGTCGAAGGCAGCCTTCGCCTTCAGGGCATCGCAGGGCGCGACCGCAGCGAGCGCTAGGCCGGCCTGCGCTGGGCAGGCCCCCACTTCGATAGTCTGACCGCCAGCGCAGTCGACAACCCGTACACCGCCATGCCTGCAGCCACCAGCGCAAAGAGTTGCCATGGCTCGGCGCCGCGCTCGGACAGCACATAGCCCACACCCGCCACCAGGGCCAGGCGCACGGTCGCAGCAATCACCGGCCCCAGGATGCGGCCCGAGCCCTGCGAAGCAAAATAAAGCGTGAGCCCAAGTCCAAAGAGACCGAAGGCCGGCCCGGCCCAGTGCATGTACTGCGCAGCAAAGGCCAGCACCTGTGGATCGTCACTAAAGAAGTGAGACCACAGCCCGGGCATCAGCGACACGACCAGACCCAGGCTGCCCAGATTGAAGGCCGACAGCACCCCCGCCGTCCAGGCTACCTTGCGCGCACGCGCCACATCACCGGCACCGATGGCCATGCCCACCATGGGCACCGCGGCCACGCCAATACCGAAGGCAATCGGCACCAGCATGAACTCCAGACGCTGCCCAATGCCGTAGCCGGCCAGGGGCGCCACGCCGAGTTGGGCAATCAGGCCGGTCATGATCAGGACTGTGATCACCGACTGAGTCGGCGACAGGCAGGCAAGAGCACCTACCTTGAGGATGTCAAAGAACATTTCTCGCCGCACCGAAAAGCCGCTCGCTTCCAGCCGCAGACGAGCACGACCACTGCGCAGCCACCACAGTAAAAACAACACACCCACGGTATTGGCCGCCAGCTGGCCCACGGCAACCCCGGGCATGCCCCAGCGCGGAATCGGGCCGAGCCCGAGCCCCAAAGACCCGCCGATCAGGATCTGCAGCAGCGCGCAGCCAAGCAGGGTGGCCGAAGGCACCCGCATATCACCCGTGCCCCGCAGGATGGAGGCCAGGGTATTGAGCAGCCAGACCAGCCAGGCGCCCGAGAACAGGACCAGGGCATAGCCGATGGCAAGCGCAAGCACCTCGTCGCGGGCGCCCAGCCAGGCAAAGAGCGTCGGGCCGAAGGCGAGAAACACTGCCGTGGTGATGCAGCCCGCCAGGCCACCCACGATCAAGGCATGCCAGGCCAGCAGCCTGGCACGGGTCAGGTCGCCCGCGCCCAGCGCACGACTGACCGCCGAGGACACCCCGCCGCCCATGGCACCGCCCGACATCATTTGTACCAACATGCCGAAAGGGAACACCACGGCCATGGCGGCCAAGGGCGCGGTGCCAAGCTCGCCCACATACTTGGTCTCGGCGATGCCCACCAGCACGGACATCACCATGGCCAGTACATTGGGCGCTGCCAATCGGAGCAGGGTGGGCAGGATGGGCGCAGTGGCCAGGTGAGAGGGGGCAGGCCGTGCGCTCATGGTGGATTGAGCCTAGCACGCTCCGGATTCCATGAAGCGTCACTGAAAGGACATGCGGGCTCTGCGATACTGGCAGCCATGACCACGACAGACCGCCTCCTGGAAGAGCGCCTTGAAGGCGCCCCCAACTTTCGCAGCGTGAGCCATCTGGTCGGGCTCGATGGCGCAACGCTCCGTGCGCAACGCGTGTTCCGCTCCGATGGCCTGCACAGGCTCACCGATGCCGATCTGCCGAAGCTGCAGTCCCTGGGCATTGGCGCGGTGGTTGACCTGCGCAACCGGACCGAACGCAGCACGGCCCCCTCGCGGCTACCCCAGCCTGCGCCTGCGGTCCACATTCACGACTCACCGCCCGAACTGGCGGCGGTACAGGGCCATGGCTGGCGCGAGGTGATTGACGACCCCGCCTTCGATGCCGCCGCCGCCCATGCCTGGATGGCCAATACCTATCGCCGCATGCCCAAGGCCCTGGCGCCATCGGTGCTGGCCATGGTGAAGTCGCTCGGAGGAATTGATCAGCAGGCCATGCCGACCGTGACCCACTGCATGGCCGGCAAGGACCGCACCGGCTTCGTCATCGCAGTGCTTCTGAAGGCGCTCGGGGTGGGCTGGGACGACATCCTCACCGACTACCTTCACAGCAACGACCGTCGCCAGCCCGACGAGTTCGCCCGCTCCATGCTGGTCTTCCATGGTCTGACCCAGGATCGCCGCACGGTGGGCGCGGTCACCGAGGTGGCCGCGGTCTATCCGGACTATCTCGAGTCTGCGATGGCCTCACTGGAGCAGGACTTCGGCAACGTCGAGGGCTATCTGCAGGCGCAAGGCATTGACGCAAAGGGGCTTAACAAGTTCAGGGAGCAACTGCTCCTCTAAGCCAGGCGCTTCCGTTACGCCCGTGAACCCGGGCGACTCCCATCGCGCGTTACTGGCTCAGCGCACGCCCTCGAGCTTGGATTCGATGATGCGCTTCATGAAGGCATCGCAAGCGGCCATCTGCTCAAGCGAGACGAACTCATCGGGCCGGTGAGCGTCATCAATGCTGCCTGGCCCAAGCACCACGGTCGGAATGCCGGCCTGACTGAAGAGCCCCGCCTCGGTGCCGAAGGTCACCTTGCCTGCGCCCTGCGTACGGGCCAGCCTGCGCGCGTAATGAACGATGGGGGCGGTATCAGCCACCACAAAGGCAGGCACCCCGGCCAGAAACTCCACCTGCATGCCAGTCTCCGGAAAGGCGGCCTTCATGCGGGCATCGAGTCGCGCAGCAAAATCCAGGATTTCCTGGTGGAGGGTTTCAAAGGAGGTCTGCGGCATGGTGCGCAGATCCACCACCAGTTCGCAGGCATTGGGCACGATGTTCTGAGCGGTGCCTCCCGCGATGGTCGTGGTCTGAATGGTGCTGAAGGGGACCGGGAAGTCCGTATCGTGGGTCTCTTCGCGCACGAAGCGCGCCGCGATGTCGCGCATGAAGACCACCAGCTCGGCTGCATATTCGATGGCATTGACGCCATGGGTGGGCATGGCCGAATGGGCCTCGCGACCGCGCACGCAGCAGCGCAGCCGCCAGGT
>JBEELY010000291.1:0-4621 GCA_041167925.1 Pseudomonadota bacterium
ATGCAAACGCCAGTCATCGGCACTGCTGCGCTCTACCCAGTGGAGCACCTGCTGACGGGCTGGGCCCGCCAGCACGGGGGCGATCAGCCGGGCCCCGATGCCCATCTGAAGTAGCAAAGGCTCAGGAACCTGCTCGCCAGCCGCAGCGATGATGATGGCATCGAACGGCGCATGGTCGGGCAGCCCCTGAAAGCCATCGCCATACGCCAGGCGCAGGTTCGGCAGCCGCAAGGGCCGCAAATGGGTGCGCGCGCTCTCATGAAGCCCCCGGATGCGTTCAACCGAGTACACCTCGCCGAACACCTGGGCAAGCACGGCCGCCTGGTAGCCACAGCCGGTGCCGACCTCGAGGACCCGTGCCGAGCGCAACTGTGCGTCCGTCCGTCCTTGCACCAGCAACTCGATCATGCGTGCAACGGTGCTTGGCTTGGAGATGGTCTGACCCTGTCCGATCGGCAGGGCAACGTCTTCATAGGCCCGACTCGCCAGCGCGGCATCGACGAAACCTTCGCGCGGCACCGAGCCCATGGCTGCAAGCACGGCAGGATGAGCAATGCCCATGCCGCGCAGGGCCTGCACCATGCGTTCCCGTGCCCGCAGGGCACCCCCCATGGCCCCTCCGGTTGTGAGGTCTACAGACGCGCTCACGAGGCGAGCAGACGCCGGGCTGACCGCTCGCGCGGAGACAGGTCGAAGCGTCGCCGCCGATGCAGGCTTCAGAGGCGGCCGTGTCGCTCGAGCCATGCTCCGGTGGCGGGAGCAAGCCCGTCATGTGTGAGGTCGACCTGCAAAGGTGTGACGGAAATCGCGCCCTGTTCGGTCGCATGAAAGTCCGTACCCGGCCCGGCTTCAAGAGCGGCACCCGCTGGACCGATCCAGTAGACCGTCTCCCCGCGCGGATTGGTCGCACGCACAACCGACTCGGTGGGATGGCGCTTGCCTAGCCGGGTCAGCACGGGTGCGCCGAGTTCTTCAAAGGGTCGGTTGGGAATATTGACGTTGAGAAGCACCGGGCCAGGCCCAGACAAAGGATCGGCAATGAATCGCTCGACGAAACCGCGCGCAGCGCGCGCTGCACTATCGAGATGGGCATGTCCCTTTCGGACCAGCGAAAAGGCGATTGCCGGCACCCCGAGCAGAAATGCCTCGGTGGCGGCAGCCACCGTGCCGGAGTAGATGGTGTCATCGCCCATATTCGCGCCATCGTTGATGCCCGAGACCACCAGATCGGGGCGGGCATCGAGCAGCCCGGTGATGGCGACGTGCACGCAGTCGGTGGGCGTGCCGTTGACATAGTGATAGCCATTGGCGGCGCGGCGCACCGATAGCGGGCGATCAAGCGTGAGCGAGTTAGACGCTCCCGAGCGATCGCGCTCAGGCGCCACCACGATGATTTCGCCAAGACCTCGCAGGGCCTGTTCAAGGGCGGCAATGCCGGGAGCGAAATAACCGTCGTCGTTGCTGATCAGGATGCGCATGGGGTCAGGATCCGTCCGAGGGCCAGTCTCGGATGTAGGCTTTGAGCAGTCGGTTTTCGAAGCTTTGCGCCTCGAGTACCGCCTTGGCCACATCGTGGAAGGAAATCACGCCCATCAGGACGGAGCCCTCCATGACCGGCATGTAACGCTGATGATTCTCGAGCATCACCCTGCGCAGGTCATTGACCGCCATGTCTGGAGCCGCCACGGTGGGCGCGGCATCCATCACCTCGCTCACAACGATCTCGGCCACGGGTGGCGTCGGGCCCGTACGGTGCTCCTGCTGCCTGCGGGCCAGCACGCGAAGAACCTCGCGGAAGGTCAGCATACCAACCAGTTGGCCGCGTGACATCACCACCAGCGATCCAATGTCATGTTCTGCCATCACGATGACCGCATCGGACAGCATGGTCTCGGGGGTCACCGTAAACAGCGTTGACCCTTTGACCTTAAGAATCTCACTCACCTTCATGGCGCCGGATGCTATCGGCTCGCCGGCGCCGAGGCAAGGCGGCTGGCGTGCTAGCATCATTCGATGAGTTCTTCGCGCCTGCCCCACGATGCTCAGGGCCTCGATACTTTGGCGATTCATGCTGGGGCGAGTCCCGATCCGGCCACAGGTGCCCGGGCCACGCCCATCCATCTGAGCGCCGCTTTTTCATTCCAAGATTCCGAACAGGCGGCCGCGCTCTTCAACATGGAGCGCAGCGGCCATGTGTACTCACGTATCAGCAACCCGACAGTCGCAGTGCTCGAAGAGCGGATCGCCACCCTCGAGCAGGGTGTGGGCGCCATTGCGACCGCAAGCGGCCAGGCGGCACTGCACCTTGCCATCGCCACGCTGGCGGGCGCGGGCTCGCACATCGTGGCCTCGCGCGCGCTCTATGGCGGCTCGCACAACCTGCTGCACTACACCCTGCGCCGCTTCGGCATCCAGACCACGTTTGTCGATCCGCGTGATCTCGATGGATGGCGACAGGCGATTCGCCCCGACACCCGCCTGCTCTTCGGTGAAACCCTAGGCAACCCCGGGCTCGACGTGCTCGACATCCCCTCAGTGGCTCAGATCGGTCTGGATGCGGGCGTGCCCTTGCTGGTCGACGCCACCTTCACCACACCTGCCCTGCTGCGCCCCTTCGAGCATGGTGCGGCACTGGTCATGCACTCGGCCACCAAATTTCTGAGCGGCCACGGCACCGTGATCGCCGGTTTGGTGGTCGATTCCGGTCGCTTCGACTGGGAGCGCAGCGGTCGCTTTCCAGAGTTGACCGAACCCTATGATGGCTTTCACGGCATGGTCTTTGCCGAGGAATCCACGGTGGGTCCCTTTTTGCTTCGGGCCCGCAGAGAGGGCCTGCGCGACTTTGGCGCGAGCCTGTCGCCCATGAATGCCTGGCAGGTGTTGCAGGGCATCGAAACCCTGGGGCTGCGCATGCAGCGCCATGTCGCCAATGCCCGTCGCGTGGTGGAGTTTCTGGCCTCGCGACCGGAGGTGGCCCGAATCGGCTGGCCCGAACTCGAGTCGCATCCTGACCACGCCCTGGCCCGTCGTCTGCTGGCGCGTGGCTGCGGGTCGGTCTTCAGCTTCGATCTCAAGGGTGACCGTGCCGCGGGCCGGCGCTTTGTCGAGTCGCTTGAACTCTTCTCGCATCTGGCGAATGTGGGCGATGCACGCTCGCTGGTGATTCATCCGGCGTCGACCACGCACTTCAGGGTCGATGCAGCCGCGCTCGCCGCCTCGGGCATTGGTGAAGGCACCCTGCGCCTGTCCATCGGACTGGAAGATCCGGACGATCTGATCGATGACCTCAAACGCGGCCTGAAAGCCGCATCCCGCCCGGCCTGACCCCATGAAGCTCACTGTCCAGGGGCAGAGCGCCTATGTCTACACTGGAGGCAAGGCCTTCGACCCCCAGCAGCCGGTGGTGCTGCTGATTCATGGCGCCCAGCACGACCACAGCGTGTGGATCATGCAGTCGCGCTGGCTTGCTCATCATGGCTTTGCGGTCCTGGTGCCTGACCTACCGGGTCATGGCCGAAGCGAGGGCCCGCTGCGCACCGACATTTGCAGCATGGCGCAGTGGGTGCTGGAACTGCTGAACGTGCTCGGAATTGAGAAGGCCGCCCTTGCCGGTCACAGCATGGGCTCGCTGATCAGTCTTGAGGCAGCTGGCCTTGCACCTGAGCGCGTGCGTGGCATCGGCCTGATCGGCACGGCCTTTCCCATGAAGGTCTCGAGCGCACTCCTCGATGCAGCCCGCAGCAACGAAGCCGCTGCACTGGACATGATCAACCGGTTTTCGCATGCCCGCCTCGTACATCCGCCAGGCACCCCGGGGCCTGGATTCTCCGTCTTTGTACAAAACCTGCGCCTGATGCAGCGCCAGGCGCCTGGCGTGCTGCTCAATGATTTTCAGGCCTGCGATGCCTATGCTGATGGACTGGCACGGGCGGCGACCCTGCACTGCCCGGCCCTGTTTGTTCTGGGCGAACGCGATGCCATGACGCCCCCCAAGGCGGCGCGTGCCCTGATCGACGCCTGCGCTCAGTCCAGTGTGAGCATCGTGCCGCAAGCGGGACACGCGCTTATGAGCGAGACGCCGGAAGCGGTGCGTCTGGCCCTGCACCACTGGCTGCAGCGTCTGCCTCGCTGAACGTCAAAAGACAATCCAGGGGCAGATCAAGCTGCGCTGCCCCCGGGTCATAGGCTGGATGATTCACGGCTCCCCAGAAAGACTGGAACAGGGGCCTCAGGCTGCGTTGGCGCCAGCCCGGCGCGGGAAGCCAGCGCTCCTGCCAGATGGGTGCTGGCGTACCTGCCCCGGACTGCACAGGCCAGACTCTTAGCAGATATCCGAGCTCCGACAGGCGACGGACTACCTGCTGCGCAAACTTCGCATCCCCCGACAAAAGATCGCCGCAGGCGCTGGCACGCAGCCCCCCCTCGGCATCCCGAGCAATCACCCGGGCCAGCACCTGTACATGAATTTCATAGCGCTGGGCGGCGCTGTATCGCAAGGTGGATTGCGCACGCCCCCAGCCCGGAAGACGCGCAGCCAGGCTGGCCCCCAATAGGACACTCAGCCAGGCAGCAAACAGCCAGGTCAAAAAGATGGGCAAGGCAGCAAAGGCGCCATACACCA
>JBEELY010000304.1:0-3126 GCA_041167925.1 Pseudomonadota bacterium
GCAAGATCGATCTTGTTGATCACGAGCAGGTCGGATTTCATGATGCCGGGCCCACCCTTGCGGGGAATCTTTTCGCCTGCGGCCACATCGATCACGTACAGCGTGAGATCGGAAAGCTCGGGCGAAAAGGTGGCGGCCAGATTGTCGCCCCCCGACTCCACGAAGACCACCTGCAGCTGCGGAAAGGCGCGAGTCAGGCGGTCGACGGCCTCGAGATTGATGGAGGCGTCTTCGCGGATGGCGGTATGCGGACAGCCTCCGGTCTCCACACCCAAAATACGCTCGGGCGGCAGTGCCGCGTGACGCACCAGAAACTCCGCGTCCTCGCGCGTGTAGATGTCGTTGGTCACCGCAGCGATCTCGTAGCGGTCGCGCAGGCGCTGACACAGCGCCAGGGTGAGGGCGGTTTTGCCGGAACCCACCGGTCCGCCGATGCCGACCCGCAGGGGTCCGTGCTTGCTCATGCGATCAATGTCCTCAGGATCTGAAAAGGCGTGAATACTGCATTTCGTGCCGGCTCGAGGCTACGGCCAGAAGCGGAAGCGCGCTTGACCATTGCGCAGGTTCGGCCTGCAGAGCCAGGTCGCGGGCGGCAAGCAACTCCGGCCAGAGGCTGCGCAGCAGTCGCTGGGCAGCCATCTGCCCCATGGGCATGGCCTTCATGAGTACAGCGACCTGATTCTCTGCAAAGGACCACAGCCAGCTGAGCACGGCCTCGTCTGCAGCCAATGCCATGCGGTGTGCGGCAAGCGCCCAGGCCACTGGCAGCGACAGAGGCTGCAGGTGCTGCGCGATCCAGTCGTCCTGACCTGGATCCGGGCAGACCGCCTGCAGCCAGCGCCCGAGCGAATGTCCCATTTGCAGTGACTCTGCGCGCATCTCGGCGGTTTCACGCGCAGCGATGGCCCGTTCATTGAGCGCGACCAGTTCATCGGGGGCAAGGATGCCGGTCGCATCGATACAGGCACAGGCCCGCGCCAGCAACGGCGCCTCAAAACGGGCCAGGCCGAGCAGGAGGGCATCACGAATCCATTCTTCTGCACTGGCCTGGTCACGCACCTCACCTGAGTCGAGTGCTGACTCCAGCCCAGACGAGTAGCTGAAGCCACCGATCGGAAGGGTCGGGCTGCACAGTTGCAGAAAGGCCAGATTCACCGCCCGGTGGCTCCTGAAGACGGGCCATGGCCGTGGCTGTGATCGTGGCTGTGATCGTGGCTGTGATCGTGGCTGTGATCATGTCCGCAAGCATGGCCGTGGTCATGCGAATGATCGTGATGGCCATGCTGGTGCGCGTGGTCGTGATCGTGCGAATGGTCGTGGCCACAAGCGTGATCATGGCTGTGCTCATGATCATGGCTGTGGTCGTGGCCGCAGGTCTCGTCATGCGCGTGATCATGACCATGCTCATGCCGCGGATCGAAGGCATGAATGCGGCCGCCATGGCCCTGATCGTCATGGGCATGGTGCACATGGCTGTGGCCGTAGGCGCCTGACTCCGGCTGGAAGCCTTCATCGACCTCCTGCACCGAGCCGCCCAGGCGCTCGATCATGGCCTTGAGCACATGATCAGGCAGCAGGCGCAGCCAGCCAGCACCCACCTGCAAAGGCACATGCCGGTTGCCTACGTGATAGGCGATGCGGGTGAGTTGCGCAGCATTGCGGGCCCGCACTTCCATGAGGGTCTCTGCGGCCGCCTCGATCGCGATGACACGACCATCTTCGAGCAGCAGACGATCGCCATGGCGCAGCAGACTGCCATTGGGCAGATCGATGCCAATCTCTTCGCCGCCGATCAGTTCGGCTCGAAAGCGCGAGCGCTCCCGCTGCTCAAAACGCAGTTCAAGGATGTCGTCGACCGAGGCATGGCGGTCGGCACGCTGGGTAGCCATCTTGAGGGACATGACAGGGGCTCCGAAGGTCAAAACCCCGTATCAGAACAGAAAATAGCGCTGAGCCATGGGCAGCACGCTCGCGGGTTCGCAGGTCAGCAGTTCGCCATCGGCCTTGACCGCATAGGTTTCAGGATCGACCTCCATCCGTGGCGTGAGGCCGTTCAAGACCATGTCGGACTTGCGCAGGGTACGAATGCCCTTGACGGCCACCACCGGCTTGCGCAGCGCGAGACGCTCGCGGATGCCGGCATCGAGCGCGGCCTGCGAGACAAAGGTGATCGAGCCTTGAGCAATGGCTGCGCCAAAGGAGCCGAACATGGGCCGGTAGTGCACCGGCTGAGGCGTGGGAATCGATGCATTGGGATCGCCCATCAGGGCCATGGCAATGGTGCCGCCCTTGAGGATGATGGAAGGTTTAACGCCGAACCAGGCCGGCCGCCAGAGCACGAGGTCAGCCCATTTTCCCGGCTCGATGGAGCCCACCTCATGGGCCACGCCATGCGTGATGGCCGGGTTGATCGTGTACTTGGCAATGTAGCGACGCACCCGCCAGTTGTCGTTGCGCTCGCCATCGGCACGCTGCTCATCGATGCGCAATGCGCCGCGCTGCTGTTTCATCTTGTGCGCGGTCTGCCAGGTACGCAGGATGACCTCCCCTGGCCGACCCATGGCCTGGCTGTCCGAGGACATCATCGAAATCGCCCCCAGGTCGTGCAGGATGTCCTCGGCAGCGATGGTTTCGCGCCGGATCCGGCTCTCGGCAAAGGCGAGGTCTTCAGCAATGGCCGGGTCAAGGTGATGACAGACCATGAGCATGTCCAGATGCTCATCAAGGGTGTTCACAGTGTAAGGGCGGGTGGGGTTGGTCGAGGAAGGCAGGACATTGGATTCGCCCACCACCTTGATGATGTCGGGCGCATGGCCGCCACCCGCACCCTCGGTGTGATACGTGTGAATGACGCGGCCTTTCATGGCCGCCACCGAGGCCTCAACAAAACCCGATTCATTGAGCGTGTCGGTATGGATGGCCACCTGCACATCGTATTGGTCGGCCACCGCCAGACAATTGTCGATCGCAGCAGGTGTGGTGCCCCAGTCCTCGTGCAGTTTCAGACCAATGGCCCCGGCCTCGATCTGTTCGGCAATCGGCCCGGGCAGCGATACATTGCCCTTGCCCGTGAAGCCGATGTTCATGGCAAAGCCTTCAGCGGCCTGCAGCATTTGAGCCAGATGC
>JBEELY010000443.1:0-3672 GCA_041167925.1 Pseudomonadota bacterium
GGGCCGCTGGCCGTGCGTCAGCAACCAGGCAGAACACCAGGCGGCAATACGTCGCAGCCATCCCTGTTGTGCCGCTTTGGAACGACTCACTTCACCGTCCGATCACGGTTCGCTCGCCCAGCGCGGGGCGCGATTGCAGGATCAAGTCTCTCTTCGAAATCCAGTAGCCAAGGCTGAGAGCGCCGATCAGCGTCCAGCCGACCACGTCCCCGTAGAGGTGTTCGACATTGCCATTGGGCCCGCCGTTTTTCATGGACCAGAGGTTGTCTACTGCCATCACCAGACCATGAAGGATGCCGCTGCAGCCCAAGGCCAAGGCGAATGATCGGTGCCTGACCCCGGGACTTGTGGAGGCCACGATCATGGCCAGAGCAAAGCTCCCAAACAGGCCGCGCCAGATGGTTTCAAGTTGTGGGCTGAAGGGATGCCAGCGCACGAAAGGCTCAACAGGTCCGGTCCAAGGTTGCGTTACGGGGAATGCAACGAACACCGCACCCAGACCCACGAAGAGCAGGCTGGCGATCCAATCCGAAAAAGTGCGCGGCGGACTTGCGGTGTCGATGGGTTTTGGCTGGGCGCGCCGTTGCTGAACAAGGGTCACGACCTGCAGGCACAGGCCCAAGCCCCAGACCAGTGCTGATCCATAAATGCCCGCTAATCCGTACAACACGCATAGCGAGGCGAGCGCTGAACACTCGAAAACATCCAGTGCGCTCCCGACCCTGGAGTCTTGTGAGGCAGTGCTTTGCGTGGACAGCCACGCGCTTGCGATACCGATCCCGAATGTGGCCGCGATCAGCATGGCGTCGTAAGACAGGTTGGGCGAGGTGCCGCACACCAACGGTGCAAGAGCGCTGTCGCGAAAGGGCAGAAGCAATGCCGCAGGCATCAACATCCACCAGACGGCCATGAGGCGTCGTCGTCTCTTGAAGTATCTATCCATCGATCAGTGCGCTCAAGCGCCCAAGTGCATCATCGATTACGGCCTGCGGTACGCGTTCAATCTTTCTGGCCCTTCTTGCTGCGAGGTCGAGCATTCGGATCTTATTGATCAGCGCCACCCGGGAAGTTTTGCATCCGGTGCCGGCGAGACTCACCGCGAAGCCCGCGTAACGCGAATAGTCGCCGACCTGGATCCTTGAGAACAGCGGGCGGCAAAACAGCGACGGTGCAGTTTCCGTACTTTCTGAGTGTCACTTCCATGAACGACCTCTCCGGATTGATGACTGAGGCTAACGGTTAGTTCTATGGGCATCAATCATTGTTGAACACAACGCGAGGTATCGATAGAGATCAGCGGCCTGCCTATGACAGGGGCAAGGTTTGAACGAGACCATTGCGACGGACTTAATGGCTAAAATGGCTATTTTCTATTGGAAGCCCATCATGCGCGTCTCTGCCACAGAAGCAAAAAACCGTTTTGGAAGCCTGTGTGCCCAAGCCAAGCGAGAGCCTGTGTTCGTTGAAAAAGCCGGCCAGCTCGATACCGTGATCCTCTCAGCCGAGCACTACCATGCTCTCAAGGCGTATCAAGACAAGCTCAACCTGAGCGCACGAAAGAAGAAGTTCGAAGCAGAGTTTGTTGAATGGATCGCCGCCGAGAATGCCCGTGTCGAAGCGCACGGCATCCCGGGTTCTGACTTGCGCCCATGGTGAGTCGCCCGTGGCGCAGTACGACGTTTTTCCTAATCCGAGTCGCAGTGCCGCCGATGGCATCCCTTATGTGGTGGTGATCCAGAGTGACCTGCTTGATGCCTTGCCCACGCGATTGACCATGCCGCTTGCCGAACTCGATATGCTCATCAAAGTCCCGAATGCCTTATGTCCAATGGTGACTGTCAAAGGGCAACGGCTCCATGCGCTCGCGCACTACGCAGCCCCCCTTCCTGCCACGGTTTTGCAGCGCCCTGTCGACAACCTGCGCGCGCAGGCCAGTGCACTGGTTTCAGCGATGGACGCAGTGCTGTCCGGCATCTAGGGGCTTTTCGATCCCGATCAGTTGCATCCCATGTGGCGCCGATACATCTCTGGGTTGTGCCCTGCAGGCACACTCTTGCATGGGTCCTCGGCGTAGCCGCGAAGGACGTTGTACCGCTTGATCTGTTCAGGCTTGAGGTACTGCACCGTCTTGTAATGTTGAGACAGATGGATGAAGCGAAGTTCAGTCCTCGCAGACTCTGCCTCGGTTAACAGACGTCTCAGAACCACCTCGTCCACCGCCCCCTTGGCAAAGGCAGCCTCCACGGCGGTTTCTGCCGCGATCAGCCGCTCGCCGGTCGAGATCGCCGCTTTGCGCATGTCATCGAACAGGGCCTTGGTTTGGGTCACCTGATCCTGTGTCAGCGGAATCTGATCCTTGAGTTCTAACAGATGCGCAGGGCCGGGCATACCATTGAGTTCGGCGGCGAGGGCCAGCCCCCAGCCACCCCCTCGGCGAAGTTCCTTGATGTCATTGTCGGACAGGGACTTGATCGCCCGGTTCTGCATCCCTGCGTAAGGCATGTGGGAGCCGTGATTGTGTTGGGCCAGGCTCGACAGGGGCATGCTGATCGCTAGGGCCAGCAGCAAGAATTTTGATCTCACACTATTCTCGAAAATCGAAATGATTGATTTGCTCAGCCGGGCTGGTGCACTCTACGGCTCACTATGACACAGCGAATTTATTTCAATGAAGTGGTGACCCGCGATGGCTTCCAGATGGAGCCCGAGTTCGTGCCCACCGAGGCCAAGGTTGCCCTGATCGATGCCTTGAGCCAATGCGGATACGCCAAGATCGAAGTGACCTCATTTACTTCGGCCAAGGCCATCCCGATGCTGCGTGATGCAGAGGAGGTGATGGGCCGTATCCAGCGGGTGAGCGGGGTCGAATACACCGTGCTGGTGCCCAACCTGCGCGGCGCTGAGCGGGCGATGGACGTCAAGCCCGACGAGATCAACCTCGTCATGTCCACCTCGCAGACGCACAACCTCGCGAATCTGCGCATGCCGCGCGAGCACAGCTTTGCCGCACTGAGAGAGGTCATCGAACGCTTTGGTTCGCAGGTTCCCATCAATGTGTCCCTGTCGACCTGCTTTGGCTGCCCGATGGAGGGCGAGGTGCCGCAAACCGAAGTGCTGCACTGGGCCCAGCGCTTTGCGGACCTTGGAGTGCGTGGTCTGACCATCTGCGACACCACAGGCATGGCGCAGCCGCGTCAGGTGGCGGCCCTATGCGAGGCCCTTCGCCAGCAGTTCCCCGGCTTGCAACTCACGCTTCACTTTCACAACACCCGGGGCATGGGCCTGGCCAATGTGTTGGCGGCCGTGCAGTCCGACATCGATCGTTTCGATGGATCTTTGGGTGGCCTGGGCGGTTGCCCCTACGCGCCCGGAGCCAGCGGCAATATCTGCAGCGAAGACGCCATTCACATGCTCGAGGCCATGGGCTGCGATACCGGCATCGACCTGCAGCGCCTCTTGCCCATTGCACGTCAGTTGCCCGCCATTGTTGGGCGTGAGGTTCCGGGGCAGGTGGCCAAGAGCGGCCTGATCACCGATCTGCATCCTGCACCCGAATCGGTAGCGCAGTTAACGACGCAGTTTCCTTCGTCCGGCGGGGCCTCTAAGGCAGGGCCCACATCGTAAGTAACCCCCACAGCACCACATAGGCGAACGTCACAGCAGCAAGCCACT
>JBEELY010000478.1:0-2951 GCA_041167925.1 Pseudomonadota bacterium
GCCAAGTGCTATGGCGGCGACATTACCCGCAAGAAAAAACTCCTTGAAAAACAGAAGGCCGGCAAAAAGCGCATGAAGCAGGTGGGTTCCGTCGAGATTCCCCAGGAGGCCTTTTTGGCTGTCCTGCAGGTGGATGATCGCTGAGCACCAACAACACGTGGCCGCTGCCGATGGATTGCCCGTCCTGCCCCGACTGAACACGAGACCCGCTGCATGAATTTCGCCCTGATCCTCTTTGTTCTGTTCGTGCTGACCGGTATCACCTGGCTGCTCGATAAAGCCCTTCTGGCACCCGCACGTCGCAAGGCGGGCGTCGAACAGCGTCCGATCTGGCTGGAATATTCCGCCGGCCTGTTTCCGGTGATTGCCCTGGTCTTCGTCCTTCGTTCTTTTTTCTTTGAGCCCTTCAAGATTCCCTCGGGCTCGATGGTGCCTACGCTCCTGATCGGTGATCTCATTCTGGTGAACAAATTCAGCTATGGGGTGCGCCTGCCGGTGGTGCACACCAAGGTGCTCGATCTGGGTCAGCCCAAGCGTGGTGATGTCATGGTCTTTCGATTTCCCAAAGACCCGTCGGTCGATTACATCAAGCGGGTGGTGGCCTTGCCGGGAGACACCGTGTCCTATGAGGCCAACCGGATCAGTATCAACGGCAGCCCCATTGCACTTAAGGAAGCCCCGGAGTTCTTTGATTCCGAGCGCCTGACCTACTACCGGCAATACCTCGAAAAACTCGGAGAAACCGAGCATAAGATATTGACAGATTTAGAAAAATCGTCTTTCATCTCAGGCGTCGATGCCTTTCCTTTTCGTGACCGATGCACCTACAGCCGCACCGGACTGACCTGCAGGGTGCCCGAAGGCCACTACTTCGTGATGGGCGACAACCGGGAGAACAGTCTCGACAGCCGCTTCTGGGGCTTCGTTCCCGAAGCCAACATCGTAGGCAAGGCTTTCTTCATCTGGATGAATTTCAGCGACTTCAGCCGCATCGGTCGTTTCCACTGAACGCGATGCCTTTCAAGCAGCCCCTGCCTCGCTCAGCTGCGTCTGCCCGCACTGCCCGACCCGCCTCGCATACGGCCCGGCGCGTTCACCAGGCTGGAATCAGCCTGCTTGGTCTTATTTTGCTTGGTACGGTACTGACCTTTGGTGCCATGCTCACGATGCGGCTCTACCCCACGGTGAGCGAATACATGATGATCAAGCGCGCCGTGGCTAAGGCGCGCAGCGACGGGACAAACCCTCAGGCGATCCGGGCGGCGTTTGACCGCACGGCTGCGATCGACGACATCAGTGCCATCAGTGGCAAGGACCTCGAAATAGTGCCTCTGCCCTCCGGTGGCTATTCGGTCTCTTTTGCCTATGACAAGCGCATCCCCTTGTTTGGGCCGGTGAGCCTGCTGCTCGACTATCGTGGAGATGCCGCAGGTGGGGCACGCGACGTTCGCTGATCCTTGCTCATGAACCTAGATTCCCTTCAGCAGCGTCTGGACTACCGCTTCGCGAACCCCGCCTTGCTCGAGCAGGCCGTGACCCATCGTAGCCATGGGGCCAATCACAATGAGCGCCTTGAGTTCCTCGGCGACAGCGTGCTCAACTGTGCGGTTGCCACCTTGCTCTATCGTCGGTTTCCGTCCATTGATGAAGGGGATTTGTCCCGCGTGCGGGCCAATCTCGTGCGCCAGCAAACCCTCTACGAGATCGCGCAAGGCATCGAGCTGAGTTCCTGTATGCGTTTGGGTGAGGGCGAACTGCGCAGTGGCGGCAGCCGTCGTCCGTCGATTCTCGCCGATGGTCTCGAGGCGGTGCTGGGAGCTGTGTTGATCGATGCGGGGTTCGATGCTGCGATTGCGGTCGTTGAGCGTCTTTACGATCCCATCCTGAGCAATGTCGACCCCCACACTCTGGGTAAGGACGCCAAGACCCTGCTTCAGGAGTGGCTTCAAAGCCGCAAGTTTCCGCTGCCTGTTTATGCCGTGGTCGCAACCCACGGCGCTGCGCACAATCAGCTGTTTGAGGTGGAGTGCGCCGTTCCCAAGCTTGGAGTTCAGGCGCTGGGCAGTGGCGCAAGCCGTCGAGCGGCCGAGCAGGCCGCTGCCAAGAAAGCCCTCGAGTTGTCCCAGAGCCTGGCGCCAGCGGGCGTGCGCAAACCACGTCGGACCATTGCGGCTGCCGCATCTTGAGCGGCAACCGAGCGCTCACCGAGCGGCAACCAGGATAAGCATGAGCGAGATTCCGGAGCAGCACCGCTGTGGCTATGTGGCCATCCTGGGCCGCCCTAATGTGGGCAAGTCCACTTTGCTCAATCGGCTGGTGGGCGAAAAGCTCAGCATCACCTCGGCTAAGGCGCAGACCACCCGCCATCGCATCATCGGGGTGGTGCATGCCGAGCAGGCCCAGTTGCTCATGCTCGATACCCCGGGGTTCCAGACCCGTCACAGGGGCGCACTTAACCGGGTCCTCAACCGAACTGCCAGCCAGGCTGCCCTGGAGGCCGATGTCGTTATTCATGTGATCGACGCGCAGGGCTGGACGCCGGCCGATGCTCAGGTCCTCAAGCTGGTGCCTCAGGGCAAGCCCGTGGTGCTTGCGCTCAACAAGGTTGATCTGGCCGGCGGACGAGAGCATCTCCTGCCTTTGCTGCAAAAGCTGTCCAGTCTTCCAGGGGTGGTGGCCTGGGTGCCGATTAGCGCCCGCAATGGCAGGCAACTCGATGAGCTCGTTCGAGAATGCGCAAAGCATCTTCCCGAGGGCCCTGCGGTGTACGACGAGGACACCTTTACCGACCGCAGCGAGCGCTTTCTGGCGGCCGAGGCCATTCGCGAAAAGCTCTTTCGGTTGATGGGCGATGAGCTGCCTTATCAGAGCACGGTGGCGATTGAGAAGTTCGAGCAGGAAGGTGAGCTGCGACGCATTTTTGCTGCCGTGATCGTCGAGCGCGAAGCGCA
>JBEELY010000187.1:0-4295 GCA_041167925.1 Pseudomonadota bacterium
CCGACTGGGATCTCGGCTATCCGGGCATGCGGGGCCGCATCGCACGCAGCGCGGGCACGCTGGCCGAAATTCTGCGGGGCTCGGGTTACAACACCTTTGCCACCGGCAAGTGGCACCTCACACCCACCTTCGAGACTTCGGCGGCCGGCCCCTTCGATCAGTGGCCCCTGCAGCGCGGTTTTGATCGCTACTTCGGCTTTCTGGAAGGCGAAACCAGCCAGTGGCACCCGGAACTGGTACGCGACAACGCGCATATCGAGACCCCGGAGCGGCCCGACTACCACCTGACCGAAGACATCGTGGATCAGTCGATCGGCTTCATTCGCAACCAGCAGATGATGGGCGGCGGCAAGCCTTTCTTCCTGTACATGGCGCTGGGTGCGCAGCATGCGCCCCACCATGCGCCCAAGCGCTACATCGACAAGTACATGGACGTGGCCGCGAAAGGCTGGGATGCCATCCGCGCCGAACGGCTGGCCCGCCAGAAGGCCCTGGGCATCGTGCCTGCGCATACCGAGCTGCCCGAGCGCAATGCGGGCGTCAAGGCCTGGGATGAGCTGGGCGACGATGCCAAGAAACTCGCGATCCGGCTGCAGGCGGCCTTTGCGGGCATGCTCGAACATGCAGACGAGCACATCGGCCGGCTGCTTGAGTACCTGCGTGGCGCAGGTCTGCTCGAGAACACCATCATCACACTCATGTCGGACAACGGCGCCTCGCAGGAGGGCTCGCCCTTTGGCACCGTGAATGCGCTGCGCTACTTCAATGGCGTGCGTGACACGCTTGAAGACAACCTGCCCTATCTGAACGAAATCGGCGGGCCGCGCCCCAACAACAATTACCCGCTGGGCTGGGCCATGGCGGGGAACACGCCGCTCAAGCGCTACAAGCAGAACACCCATGGGGGTGGCGTGCGTGATCCGCTGATCGTGCATTGGCCACGCGGCATTCAGAGCCCCGGGGGCATCCGGCATCAGTTTCATCATGTGAGCGACATCACGCCCACCGTGCTCGAGATCACCGGCATCGACCTGCCCGCGCACATTCATGGCGTGGCGCAGCAGCCTCTGGAAGGCACCAGCCTGGCCTACAGCCTCAATGCACCCGAGCTGCCCACCCGCAAGCATGTGCAGTATTTCGAGATGCTGGGCCACCGTGGCATCTGGCATGACGGCTGGAAAGCCGTCACGGTGCATCGGCCGGGCACACCCTTTGAGGCCGATGTGTGGGAGCTCTATCACGTGGCCAACGATTTCAATGAGACCCGCGATCTTGCAAAGGAGCAGCCCGAAAAACTGCAGCAGATGATCGCGCTGTGGTTTGCCGAGGCGGGCCGCTGCAAGGTGCTGCCCATGAACGACACGCTCGATCGCTTCGTGAGCTCGAACCCTTACAGCGTGGCGGCACGCCGGTACTGGGAGCTCAAACCGGGTGGCGGGCGCATTCCGCAGGCCACCGCGCCGGACATCCGAAACCGCTCCTACCGGATCACTGCGCATGTGGTCATTCCTGAAGCGGGCGCGCAGGGCGTGCTGGTAGCTCAGGGCGACTGGTGCGGTGGCTATGCCTTCTTCATTCAGGATGGCCACCTGGTGCACGACTACAACTTCGTGAACCGTCATTACGTGGTCCGCTCCGATGCCCGCCTCACGCCGGGCCGCCACACCCTGGTCTATGAGATGCGCAAGACCGGCAACTATCAGGGCGAAGCCACCCTCTTTGTTGACGGCCAGGCCTGCGGCAAGGTTGATCTGCCCCAGACCTACCGGGCGCAGTCTTCCTTCCTCGGCCTGGAGGTGGGACGCTCGCCCCGGCCCTCGCCGAGCGAGGCCTATGAGGCGCCCTTTGCCTTTACCGGGGTGCTTGAGAAGGTGATCTTCGAGCTGGACGACGACCAGGCCCAGATCGACCGGGCGGGCGAGCTTCGCGCCGCGCTGCGCACACAATGAGCGCAGGCTTCGTCCGCACGGCGGCCGTCGCCGTGGCGGGCGGGGCTTTCATGCGGGCCATTGATGGTCCGCTGCCCTGGATGATCGGGCCCCTGGTGGCCTGCGCGGCCGTGCGCATGGTGGGTGACGACCTGCGCCTGCCAGCACCCGTGCGCAACTTCGGCCTGTGGACGATTGGTACCGTGCTGGGGCTGTACTTTTCGCCCGATGTGGTCGCGCATGTCCTGACCCTGCTGCCCTGGGTGATTCTGGCGGTGCTGTGGGCGCTGCTGCTGGGGCTGTCCTATGCCTGGGTGATCCGGCGCTACACGGGAGCCACGCCCACGACCGCCTTCTTTGCGGGCGCCATTGGGGGAGCGTCCGAGATGGCGCTGCAAGGGGAACGGCTGGGCGCGCGGGTCGACCAGATTGCCGCCTTTCACAGCGTGCGCATTCTGGTAGTGGTGGTCTGTCTGCCCTGGGCCTATCGACTGCTCTCGCTGCAGGGCAGCGATCCCTATCTGCCTGCAGCACGCAGTTTCGAGCCCACGGGATTCCTGGCCCTGGGGCTGATCACGGCGGCGGCGGCGCTGCTCTGGAAACGTCTGGGCGGCTTCAGCCCCTGGAACCTGGGTCCGCTCGCGGCAAGCTTTGCGCTCACGGCCAGCGGCGTCACGCTGAGTGCACTGCCTGAAGGGCTGACCGTGCTCGGCCAGCTCGCCATCGGCGCTAGTCTGGGATGTCGCTTCTCGCAAGATTTTCTCAAGCAGGCGCCGCGCTTTCTGACCGTGGCCCTGGTGACCTCGGTGCTCGGCGTGCTGGCCACCTCGGGCTTCGCGGCCTGCATGGGCTGGGCCAGCGGCATTCCGGTGGCGACCCTGGTGCTGGCCACCGCCCCTGGCGGCATGGCCGAAATGTCGCTCACTGCGCGCAACCTGCAGCTGGGCGTGCCAGTGGTCACCGCGTTTCACGTCATCCGCATGGCCGCCAGCATGAGCCTGACCGGGCAGGTGTATTTGTGGATTGCAAAGCGGCGCGGCTGGCCAATCAAGACGCGGCCGGTGGCCTGAGCGAGTGCCCTGAGCCTTCGCGCGAGACCCTCGCCCTGAAGCCGCACGCCGCGCGCGGGGGCTGCCAGGTTCAACGGACCAACGCGGGGACAGCCTCGGCAGCCAGTTCGAGCCAGGCCGCATCATCGCGGGGCCACTGACGCTCAGGCAGGGCGTCGAGCGCAAGCAGCAGCGCCTGCAATTGCCAGGAGGGCGGGCTGTCCAGGGCGCGCGGGCATTGTCTCCAGAGCGCCCTCAGCACCCGGGCATCCACTGCAAAGTGCGCAGAAAGGGCCTCGATCACGGTGCGATCCTGTCCGGAATCGATCGCGCGGCGCAGGCTGATCAGAGGCTCGGACAGGCCATCGGCCTGCTCGACCAGGGCGCTGCGGCTGCGCGGCGCGGCCTCGATCAGGGCCTCAGCAAAAAACTGCGTGAACAGCGGCAATCTGGACAGCACATGGGAGCGCTGCCCTGCCTGCGGTCCGGCCATCAGCAGCCAGTTGTAGGCGCCCAGGTGCAAGCCGGTCCGACTGCGCTGAAGGCGGGTCATGACCGGGGGATGCAGGCTGGCCTGCACGATCTGGCTGATGCGCTCATCGATGCGTCCTTCGCGCAGGTCCATGGCGCGCAGCACGCGGCCATAAAAAGCCTGATCCAGCCAGTCCTGGCGCAGCCCTCTGCGCAGCAGGGCAAGAAAATCGGGATAGCGGCTGTCCCGATCAAAGAGGCTGGCCGCAACACCCGACTCAAGCCGCAAGTCCCGGGCCAGATGCCGGCCCCAGTCGTCGCGCCGAGCCTCGAGCAGGGTGAGCATGTTGTCCGCCAGTGCCGCAAAGAGCACATCCAGGGCAGCATCGGATTGCACGACAGCATCGGGATGCGAGGTAGCGGCGGGCTGCAGCGTTGCACCAGGAGGTCGTTGGGCATCGGGATGCTGGGTGGCGTCGATCGCGTTGAGCAGTCGGCGCAGGGTCTGGTCGGTCAGCAGGCCTCGAAAATCATAGGCGGCGTGCCCGGCATCAATCCCAATGAAGCGCACACCCAGTCCCCATTCGCGGGCGAGTTGTGCAAAGACCGGATTCGCCAGCAGGGACAGGCGGGAGGCCAGTGGGAGGAGCAGCACGAACAATCGCCAGTCGGGCGAGGGCTGGCGCCAGACCAGCGCACGAGGCGTATCGAGATAGACCTGTGCAGCCGCGGCGAGCTCGGGCCCCACCTGGCCTGCATCGGTGAGTTCGTCGTCGATCGCGAGGGCCTGCACCCTCAGGGCCTGAAAGGCCAGCGGGTCAGTCGGCGCGCTTGGCAAAGAGAAGCA
>JBEELY010000215.1:0-3742 GCA_041167925.1 Pseudomonadota bacterium
CAGGGGTCAGGGCGTACTGACCATTCCGATGGCGGACCGGGTCTGACCGACGACGGGCTGAACGGCGTCGACGCAACGCTTTCACGCAAGGACGAGCGCCGGGCAGCGGCCCAGGCCAGGGCACGCCTGGCGGTGCAGCGCAAGCCTCTGGAGCAGCGCCTGCAGGCGATCGAACAAGGTCTGGCGCAGATCGACCAGCGTCTTCAGGATATCGACCGACAGCTGGCCGACCCCGATGCTTTCCGTGATCCGCAAAAAGGCGCCGAGTTGTTCAAAGAACGCTCCGGGCTCGATGCCGAGCATGCAAGGCTTGAAGATGAGTGGCTGCATGTCAGCGAGGCGATCGAACGGCTCGAGGCCTGAGACCCGCCCGGGCTACAATTCCCGGCATTGACAAACATGAAGTCGGGGAGATCCATGAGCAGCGAACTGGTCGCGCAAAATGTCGGCACCACACCGGTATCCGATCGGCTGAAGTTTGATGTCGCCGCGCTCGAGCGCTGGATGCAGACCCATGTCGAAGGTTTTTCAGGCCCCCTGACCGTCGAGCAGTTCAAGGGCGGGCAGTCCAATCCGACCTTTCGTCTGACCACCCCTTCGCGCCGCTATGTCATGCGCTCCAAACCAGGTCCGGTGGCGCGTCTGTTGCCCTCGGCCCATGCCATCGAGCGGGAGTTCAAGGTCCAGCGTGCGCTGGCCGGCACCGATGTGCCCGTGGCACAGATGTTCGGTCTGTGCGAAGACGAGTCGGTCATTGGCCGGGCTTTCTACATCATGGACTGTGTCGAAGGACGGGTGCTCTGGGAGCAGTCGCTCCCGGGCATGGCGCCCGCCGAGCGGGCCGCCATCTATGACGAGATGAATCGCGTGATTGCAGCCTTGCATCGCGTCGATGTGCAGGCGGTGGGACTGGCCGACTACGGCAAGCCAGGTAATTACTTTGCGCGCCAGATCGGTCGCTGGTCCAAGCAGTATCAGTTGTCTGAGACCGACCCCGTCCCTGAAATGAACCAGTTGATCGACTGGCTGCCGGCACATATTCCGCAGGGCGACGAGACCACCGTGGTCCATGGCGATTATCGCCTCGACAACATGATCTTCCATCCGACCGAGCCACGTGTACTCGCTGTGCTCGACTGGGAGCTCTCCACGCTCGGACATCCGCTGGCCGACTTTTCGTACCACTGTATGAGCTGGCACATCCCGCCCGAGCAGTTCCGAGGCATTGCGGGTCTTGATCTGGCCCGTTTGGGCATTCCAGACGAATCCGCCTACATCCGTCGCTATTGCGAGCGCACGGGTCGCGATGCCATCGGACACTGGGACTTCTACCTGGCCTACAACTGCTTTCGCCTGGCCGCGATTCTTCAGGGCATTGTCAAGCGTGCACTCGATGGCACGGCCTCGAGCCCTCAGGCACTTGAACAGGGTCAGCGGGTGCGGCCCCTGGCGGAGCTGGCCTGGTCCTTTGCGCGCAAGGTGGGCGCCTGAGGGCGGGGCTTTCCTCAGTCGTACGAGTTTAGCCAGCCCATTTTGCTCAATACCCTCTGACTCTTCCCTCCTTCCATCCTTTCAGCCCTGTCAACGACAGACAAATCCTTTCACTCACGGAGACCCGCATGGATTTCGAGTACAGCCCCAAGGTCAAGGACATGCGCGAGCGCCTGCTCGCCTTCATGGACAAGCACATCTATCCGAACGAAGAGCGCTTCCATGAAGAGGTCGAGACCAACCGTCGCGCCGGTAACGCCTGGGTGCCGACCAAGGTCGTCGAGGAGCTCAAGCCGCTTGCCCGCCAGGCCGGCCTGTGGAACCTCTTTCTGCCCTTCTCCGAGCGGGTGCCCGAGGGTCTGACCAATCTCGAATACGCGCCGATGTGCGAGATCATGGGCCGCACGCACTTTGCTGCAGAGGTCTTCAACTGCTCCGCACCTGATACCGGCAACATGGAGACCCTCGAGCGCTATGCCTCCGAGGAGATCAAGCGTCAGTGGCTTGATCCGCTGCTGCGCGGCGAAATCCGTAGCGCGTTTCTGATGACCGAGCCGGCGGTGGCCTCGTCCGACGCCACCAACATTCAGCTCTCGATTCGCCGCGAAGGCGATGAGTACGTGCTCAATGGCCGTAAGTGGTGGAGTTCGGGTGTCGGCGATCCGCGCTGCAAAGTGCTGATCGTGATGGGCAAGACCAATCCCGAGGCCGGTCGGCATGAGCAGCAGTCCATGGTCGTGGTGCCTCGCGATACCCCGGGATTCAAGATCGAGAAGATCCTCAACGTCTTCGGCTACGACGATGCGCCGCATGGCCATGTCGAGTGCACCCTCACCAATGTGCGCGTGCCGGTCACGAACATTCTGCTCGGTGAAGGTCGAGGCTTCGAGATCGCCCAGGGCCGTCTCGGACCAGGACGCATTCATCACTGCATGCGCTCCATCGGCGCAGCCGAGCGCGCACTCGAACTGATGTGCAAGCGCCTGAATTCCCGCGTCGCCTTCGGCAAACCGGTGGCCAGCCAGTCGGTCTGGCATGAGCGCATCTCCGATGCCCGCTGCATGATCGATCAGGCCCGCCTCATGACCCTCAAGGCAGCCTACATGATGGATACCGTGGGTAATAAGGTGGCCAAGGCCGAAATCGCCATGATCAAGGTGATTGCACCCAACATGGCCTGCCAGATCATCGACTGGGCGATCCAGGCGCATGGCGGCGGCGGCGTCTCCCAAGTGTTCCCGCTGGCCTACATGTATGCGCATCAGCGCACCCTGCGTCTGGCCGACGGTCCGGACGAAGTGCACCGCAATGCGGTCGCCAAGCTCGAACTGGCCAAGCACCTGACGATTCCGGGTGCTGCCAATCAGATCGAGATGCCGATCACCCGCGGCTCCTGAGGCGGCACCGCCACAGGAACAAAGGCCCCCGCGACATGCGGGGGCTTTTTTATTGCAAAGGCTCTTTGAGCAGAGCGGGCATGGGCACGGCCATCACCTCGATGCCTTCGTCTGCAAGCGCCCTCGCCTCTTCAGCACTGGCCTGGCCTCGGATGCCACGCTCCGGGGCCTCTTTGTAATGAATCCGCCGTGCCTCTTCGGCAAACCGAGCACCCACATCTTCGGTATTGGCCAGAATTTCGCGTGCAAGCTTGAGCATCATGGCCTGCGCCTGCACCGGACTGCTGGAAGCATGAGACGATGGCGCAGCCTCGCCCGAATGCGTTGTGAGATTCAGTCGGGGGGCGGAAGGCATTTTGCGGATGGCGCGGCTGGCGCAGGCAGGACACTCGAGCAGCCCACGCGCCAGCTGGCTGTCATAGTCTTCAGCCGAGGCGAACCATCCCTCAAATGCGTGGCCATGCTCGCAGGCTAGATTGAAGACTTTCATGCAACTGGATCCGGCAAAAAGCCAGTGTAATTCAGAACCCGTTGATGGACATGGGAACACGGTCTTCCCGTCTGAACTCGGCGCCTCGCCCCCCCCTGGCACTCAAACCAAAGAAAGACGCAGCGGCCAGGCAGAGCCAAGACGCCTGACTGCTTCAGAGGTGGTGGCGCGTTGGGACGAATTCAAGATCATTCTGGATGCGCGCAGCCCGGGCGAATTTGCGCTCGATCATCTGCCAGGCGCATGCAACACGCCAGTGCTTAACGATCTAGAGCGCGAGCACGTCGGACGCATCAATGCCGAACAGGGCGCGTTCGAAGCCAAGCGCACCGGTGCAGCGTTGGTTGCACGCAATATCGCCAGC
>JBEELY010000309.1:0-3351 GCA_041167925.1 Pseudomonadota bacterium
TGGTGCTCACGCCTCTGCTCAACCGCGAAACGCCTTACGATGCCCTGCGTGACATCCGGCCGGTCGCCTATCTGTCCCGCAGCTACGCGGTCGTCGTGACGGGCAGCAACTCCAAATACCGCACCCTCGACGATCTGCTGAAGGACGCACGCAGCCGCCCGGGCATGCTCAAGATGTCCAACTACGGGCATCACTACCGCATCGGTGGCCTGCTGCTGCAGAAGGTGAGCGGCGCAGACTTCATCCATGTGTCGTACAAAGGCGCAGCGCAGGCCAGCAATGATGTGGCCAGTGGCGAAATTGATGTGGCCATCACGGACACAGGCGGCGCGATTCCCTTGATCAAGGCGGGCAAATTGCGGCCCCTGGCCATCACAGGGCCCAGCCGGCATCCTTTCCTGCCCGAGGTGCCCTCCATGAAAGACCTTGGCCTGGACTATGTGCTGCAGGTCTGGACGGGCTATGGCATATCGAGCAAGGCTCCGGAGGCTGTTGCGCGCGCCGCACAGGACATGCTGCTTGCTGTCATGAAGTCGCCCGAGTACGCCACCTACAACCAGAACCAGGCCGGCGCCGAAACCGTGGCCGAGCCCGGCGAATCGCTACGCCAGACCATCCTGGCTGAAACCCAGCGCTACCGGGAACTCGGCAAGACGGTCAATCTGCACGGGCAGTAAAGACTCAGGCGGCCTTGCCGCCTGAGGATCCTTCTTCAGCGCCTTCTGAGCCGCCGGTAGTAGCAGCGAGCCAGTCCTCTTCTTCGCCCGGCTCGGGCAGCACCCGCCCGCCTTCCAGAATCCAGGAGGCGGGGGTGCTGGAAGTGCGCATGCGAATCCGGTCAGGCTCGGCCTGAGCGATCTGCGCCACAGCCTGCGTGCAACGCTGGATCAGACGGCCAACAAGTGCTTCATCGCGCCCCGCTCGAATGCCCGCATGCAGGATGAATTCAGGGGCGCCCGGTGCGGCATCGTGATGATGAAACTGCGCATGGACAAAGGTGGGCGGCGCGCCGGTCAGATCGCAGTGGATCTCGGTAAAGGCACACGCGATCTGCTCGCGTTGGCTGTCATTGAGGCGCCCCGCCGGGCTGCTGCATCGATAAAGCGGCATGGGTTATTCCCGGGTGTCGGCAGCCACCACCATCACATCATGGTAAGGCGCGCCGGTGATCTCGCTGAAACGGTGGGCCAGATCGTCCATAAGGGCAATTCGGATGTCCTGAGCGGTGCCCTTGGGCACGCAGCCCAGGAGCATGCTGGCGTGAGACGGTTTGCCTGCGGTAAACCACAGCCCTGGTGCAACCTCGACAAACTCGATCTCGGCCAGACGCACCTGAGGCACATGACGTGCGAAGCAGTCGATGATCGCGCTGGAGACCGCGCGACGATGATCGGCATCAATGCCGCCGTTGACCAGGCATTTGAAGGGCAGGATCTGCATGCGCGCAGTATCCTGCGCACTCACGTGATCGGGCAAGGCCTGGGTTCCACATCATAGGCATGCGCCCGATCCAGGCCTCGGACTAAGCCCCGATGCGACCTCGACAAACTCAGGAGTCTTTGTCATGCCAGCCATCGCCATGGACCACTTCACTGTGTTGACCGATCGTCTTGAGGAGACGGTGGCTTTTTACGGCGACATTCTTGGACTGACACCCGGACACCGACCGCCCTTTGACTTTCCGGGGGCCTGGCTCTACTGCGATGGACGCCCCATCCTGCACGTCGTTGCCGGGCGTCCGCTGCCCGACTCACCCGCTGGCGTGCTCGATCACATGGCCTTCACCAGCACAGGGCTGCTCGACACGCTTGAGCGCCTCAAGCAACGAGGCCTTCGTCACGACCTGAGAAAACTCCCGGGTTCGGGCCAGTGGCAACTGTTTTTCAGGGATCCGAGTGGTGCGCGGGTGGAGATGGACTTTGACGGTGCAGAGGCCGGGCCCGCCTGACGCAGACCCGTGCCCGGCCTGAATCTGGCTGACCGGGCAGGCTGTGAGAGCTCGGCGGCCAAAGCCGCCTGATCACCAAGGCGGCCGCTAGCGCGGCGCCGCCAGACTCGTCATGCGCGCCCACTGCATGTAGAGCACGCCAGCCATGACCACCAGCCCGCCCACGATCTGCTCGGGCAGGGGCGTTACACCGAAAAATACAGCGGCGATCAGCACGGCAAAGACCGGCACGGTGTTCTGCCACATCATGCCGGCGTTCACCCCCAGCCGAGACACACCCACATTCCACAGCACGGGCCCCGTTGCGGTGGAGAACACGGCGGTCAGCAGGAAGTAGGTCCAGGCGGTTGCATCACCGGGCAGACTGGCCTCTTTCGCCCAACCCAAGGCCTGCGCCAGAAAGAAAAAACCCAGCAACCAGGGCAAGGCCCCGATCGAGGTGAGATAGGTGCGTCGCAATTGCGGCACCTCCATGGGAAACCACCGTACCGAGAGGAAGGTGTAAGTAGCCCACGAAAAATAGGCCACCACGATCAGCACTTCACCGCCTTGAAGATCCAGCCCTTGTCCACTGGCACCGGCACGCCCCCAGATGGCGATGCCCGCACCCAGCACCGTGAGGGCCATGGCGCCCCAAAAGCCGCGCTCGAGTTTGACGCCAAAAAGCAGCCTGCCCACCAGGGCGCCGTAGACCGGCGAGCCCGCCATGATCGCGGCTGCAGTGATGGTGTTGGTGCGCTGCAGGCCCAGGTTGTAGCAGATGAAAAATGCGCTGATGCACAGGCTCATGATTGCCACACGCGAGTAAGCAATCGGATTTTTGAGCTGAGAGACGCCCGCCGTGAAGGCCAGCAGGCTGGCCATCAGCACCATGGCCACGGTCTGCCGAAAAAAGGCAAGCCAGAACGGGTCCATGCTTTCGAACAAAGCCGTGGTCAGGGGCACATTCATGCCCCAGAACACGCAGGCGCCAAAATAAGCCGCCATGCCGCTCAGTGCGGCCTGACGCGATCCGGCACTCAAAGAACCACCATGCGCTTGCCGTAGTTGTCACCAGCCAGCAGACCGATCAGTGCATCAGGCACCTGCTCCAGGCCCTGGCGCACATCCTCGATCACCTTGAGCTGGCCCGAGGCGACCCAGGTCTGCAGGTCTTTCATGGCGGCATCGATTTCAGGATAGAAGTCGTACAACACAAAGCCCTGCAACGTGAGACGCTTGGTCACGATCAGCCCCGGCACTCCGCGCGGCCCATGACGGGGCGGCTCGCCGTCGTACTGCGAGACCGCGCCGCAACAGGCAATCCGCCCGCCCTGCTTCATCCGAAACAGACAGGCCTCGAAGACATCGCCGCCCACATTGTCGAAATACACGTCGATGCCGTCAGGCGCTGCTTCCTTGAG
>JBEELY010000330.1:0-5111 GCA_041167925.1 Pseudomonadota bacterium
CACACCGAGCTCGCGCGCCACTTCCACGCTCGTGACAATGACCGCAGCCGCCTGATCGATGAAGGCGTTGGAGTTCAGCAGGCGGGTGTAGGGAAACGAAATATAAGGATTGTCGGGCGCCACGGTGGTCAGACGCTGCGCATCAAAACCATCGCGCCGGTCGGCCAGCGGATTGGCTGCAGCCACCGCGGCAAAGCGGGCCATGAGCCGGCCGATGACAGCCTGATGCGCCTCGAAGCTGCGACCCGCCGCCACCCTCAGGGCGTTTTCGAGCATGGGATACATGTAGATCGCGGCACGTGCGCCGTGCCGATCTTCACAGTCGGACCAGCCTCGCCGGTCAACGCCCCAAAGCGTCATGCTGCCGCCCGGATCTTCATTCCAGTCGAGTTTGATTCCCGCGCGCTCTGCGGCCTTCTGGGTGGCCAGCGACTCACCACCCACCACCATGGCCGCGGCCACCTCGCCCCGGGCGACCTGTTCGCTCAAGCGATTGACGCAGTACTGCGGCATGTTGCCGCCCGGATGGGTATAAATGTGGCGGCGCAGACGGTCTGCACCGATACGGCGGGCCAGAGACAGCGGCGGATTGCTGTAGGTACCAAACGGGCTGGCAAAGCGATGGCTGGTGTCTGAAAAGCTGCGGATCACCACCAGACTGTCGAGCGCCTGAATCAGCTTGCGACCGGGGCCAGCATCATCGGCCGCCTGGCGGGCAACTTCCGCCATGAGGTCCATGGGCGACAAGGCCTTGAGCGGGTCCCGCTCGCGTTGCGTGATTTGACCGCAGCCGATCATGACGGGCGTTTGACGATCACTCATGCGGGGTCTCCTCGATCTTGGGTAGCGTTATGCGGCATCATCAGGGTGCGTGATGCAGCGTCATCATAGCGTTTCGCCTGGCCGGCCCTGGCCGCGGGCGGCGCGCGCATTCCATGAACCGCGGGGCCTGAAGGCCCGGCATTCCCACGAACTGCAGGCCTTCGCAGCCTGCCCTCAGACAAGAGACATGAGCACCATTACCCTCACGCTCAACGGCCAAAGCACCACGGCCGAGGTCGACGCCCAGACCCTGCTGGTCGACTTTTTGCGCACCGATCGGGGCCTGACCGGCACCCATGTCGGTTGCGATACCAGCCAGTGCGGCGCCTGCACCGTCCTCATGAACGGTCGTTCGGTCCGGGCCTGCGCCATGCTGGCCGTTCAGGCCGATGGCACCGAGGTCACCACCATCGAAGGCCTCGGCACGCCCGAGGCGCCGCATCCGATCCAGCAGGCGTTCATGCAGTGCCACGGCCTGCAGTGCGGCTTTTGTACCCCTGGCATGGTGATGGCGACCGCAAGCCTCTTGCGTACCTGCCCGCATCCGACGGACGAACAGATTGTCCACGGACTGGAAGGCAATCTGTGTCGCTGCACCGGCTATGTGAACATCGTCGAGTCGGTCCGCGTCGCTGCGGCCGCACTCAAGTGAAAGAGAGCCGTCCATGAATGCTCCCAATGAAATCGGCCGCTTTGGTAGCGGCCATTCGGTGCGCCGCATCGAAGACCCCTCTCTGGTCTCGGGCACCGGTCTGTATGCCGATGACGCCAAGGCCGAAGGTCAGTTGCATCTCGCGCTGCTGAGATCGCCGTACGCCCATGCCCGGATCCTGTCCATCGATGCCTCGTCGGCACTGGCCATGCCGGGCGTGGTAGCGGTCTATCAGGGCAGCGATCTGGCCGCGGCCGGCGTCAAACCTCTGCCTACGGTTGCCGGCTTTCTGAAGCCCGGAGGCGGTCCGGCCACCTCCCCGCCGCGACATGCGCTGGCGATCGAGGTCGTGCGCTTCGTGGGCGAAGCGGTGGTGGCCGTGCTCGCCAACACCCGGGAACAGGCTCAAGCGGCCCGGGATGCGGTGATGGTCGATTACGAGGACCTGCCACCGGTCGTCGATGTCTATGACGCGGTCGCTGAAGGCGCCCCCCAGGTCTGGGCCGAAGCGCCCGGCAACATCGCCGCGCAGGCGCTACATGGCAAGGCCGCCGAAGCGGCCGAAGCCTTTGCGCGGGCAGCCCACGTGGTCGAGCTCAATCTGGTCAATCAGCGCCTGTCGGCCGTACCCATGGAGCCTCGCGCTGCCCTGGCCACGCCCGATGCAGCGACCGGCCGCCTCACGCTACGACTCTCAAGCCAGATGCCCAGTGGCGCGCGCAACACCCTGTGCGACAACGTGCTGGGCATTCCCCAGGACAAAGTCCGGGTGGTGGTCGGGGACGTGGGTGGCGGCTTTGGCATGAAGACCGGCCTGTATCCCGAGGATGCGGTGGTGGCCTGGACGGCGCTGACCCTCGGACGCCCGGTGAAGTGGGTGGCCGATCGCAGCGAAGAGTTCCTGAGCACTTCGGCCGGACGCGATGTGAACACCAGCGCAGCCCTGGCCCTGGATGCGCAAGGCAAGGTACTGGCCCTGCGAGTTCAGTCGCTCGCCAATGTCGGCGCCTATGCCACCGGGACCGGCGTGGCCATCCAGCTGCTGATCGGCCCCTGGGTGGGCACCAGCATCTATGACATCGGCCTGATCGACTACCGTTTCCGTGCGGTGCTGACCCATACCGCGCCGGCAGGCGCCTACCGAGGTGCCGGCAGACCGGAGGCGATCTACATCATCGAGCGCCTGATGGACGCCGCCGCGCGGCGCATGGGAATCGATGGCGCGGAACTGCGCCGTCGCAACATGATCCGCCCGGAGCAGATGCCCTACACCAATCCCATGGGCCAGGTGTACGACACGGGTCACTTCGAGTCGATCACGCGGCAGGCGGTGGCGCAGGCCGACTGGGATGGTTTCGAGGCGCGGGCAGCGCAATCGCGTGCACGCGGCCGGCTGCGCGGCCGGGGCATTGCGAGCTTCCTGGAGTGGACCGGCGGCAATGCCTTCGAGGAGCGGGTCACGGTCAATGTGACCGCCGACGGCATGATCGAGATCTTCACGGCCACCATGGCCATGGGTCAGGGCATTGCCACCACCTATGCACAGCTGGCAGTCGACATCTTCGGGGTGCCGATCGAGCGCGTACGCATCATCCAGGGCGATACCGACCGCGGCGTGGGCTTTGGCAGTGCGGGTTCGCGCTCGCTCTTTACCGCAGGCTCTGCGGTCAAGGACGGCGCCCAACGTACGGTGGATCATGCCCGTGAGCTGGCGGCCGATGCACTCGAGGTTGCAGCCACCGACATCGATTATCAGGCCGGTCGTTTTGCCGTAGCCGGAACCGATCGCGGCATTGATCTGTTCGAGCTGGCTTCGCGCCAGCCGACCCGACGCATTGACGTGGAGTCAGTCACCAAAGTGCTGGGTCCCACCTGGCCCAATGGCTGTCACATCTGCGAAGTGGAAGTCGACCCCGACACCGGAGAGACCGCCATCGTGGCCTATAGCTCGGTCAATGACGTAGGCCGGGCGGTCAATCCGATGATCGTCATCGGTCAGCTCGATGGCGGTGCCGTCCAGGGAATCGGACAGGCGCTGTGCGAGCAGGTGGTCTATGACCGCAGTAGCGGCCAGCTGCAGACCGGAACACTCAGCGACTATGCCCTGCCGCGGGCGGACATCGTTGCAGCGTTCAAGACTACGCTCGATCAGAGCGTGCCCTCAACCAATAATCCCCTAGGCGTCAAAGGCGTAGGCGAGCTCGGCACCATCGGCGCCACACCTGCGGTCGTCAATGCCGTGGTCGATGCGCTTGCACGCGCAGGCCAGGGGGCGGCCGCTGAACATCTGCAGATGCCCCTGACCCCCGAGCAGGTCTGGAATGGCCTGCAGGGCCGCTACCCTTCGCTGCCCCGTATCGAGATCCCGGGAGCCTGAACCCATGAATGCCTTTGAACATCATCGCCCCGCCTCCCTCGAGCAGGCTCTCGCCGCCTGGACGGGCGCTGCCGACGCACGCTTTCTGGCCGGAGGCCAATCGCTGTTGCCCGCCATGAAATTCGGTTTGGCAGCCCCCTCAGACCTGATTGATCTCGCCCGCGTGCCCGGCATGAATGGCATCACCCGCGAAGGCAGCGTGCTTCGCATTGGCGCCATGACGGCCCATGCCGATGTGGCCGCCTCACCCCTGGTGCAATCGGCCATTCCGGCGCTAGCCCGGCTGGCCGACGGCATTGGTGATCCGGCCGTCCGGCATCGGGGCACCCTGGGCGGCAGCCTGGGACTCAACGACCCGGCCGCCTGCTATCCGGCCGGCGTGCTAGGACTGGGCGCCACCATTCGTACTGATCGTCGAGCGATTGCCGCTGACGACTTCTTTCTTGGCCTGTATGAAACCGCGCTCGAGCCAGGCGAGTTGATCGTCGCAGTTGATTTTCCGATTCCGCAGCAGGCCGCCTGGATGAAATTCAAGCAGCCGGCGTCACGTTTTTCGCTGGTCGGCGTGTTCGTCAGCCGCAGCGACGCCGGAATCCGGGTGGCCGTGACCGGCGCTGCGGCCTGCGCCTTCCGTGCAACGGCGCTTGAAGAAGCCCTGAAACGCAGTTGGTCGGCCGAGTCTTGCAAGGGGGTCGCAATCGACGCCTCAACACTCAATACCGACCTGCATGCCAGCGCGGCCTACCGCGCTCATCTGGTCGGTGTGCTCACCCAGCGGGCGGTGGCGTCTCTGTAGAAGGCACTGAAAGACCCGCACGGGCGGGCGGGCTGGGGCAGCAGACGCGGTGCGGGCTGCGACCTCAGCCCAAAGATGTTCATGAGATCGCGATAGCCCGGCGCCTGGGTGTGCATGATGGTTCCCGAAGGCAGCCGCACCTGATCCTGGGCCGATGGATCCCACCAGAGCACAGCGTCGCAGATGGCGCGCATGCGGGTGAGCACAAAGCGCCAGCGCTGTTCGCTCCACGGAAATTGCGCATGGAAGCCGGCATGCAGCAAACCGATGCGAACCTGCTTCCCGCTGCGCGGCGACATGGACCAGGGATGCACCCACTCCAGCCCGGCCTCGGCCTGGTCAAGGACTCGGACGGCCTGCGTCTGATCGTGCTCACCAAGTAAATCCGCGGGAGGACACGGATGCACGGGCGGCTCGGCAATCGGGTCCTGCACATGCCCAAGCGCCTGTTGATCCTGCCCCGG